>SYOC01000011.1 GCA_005804965.1 Pseudomonadota bacterium | reverse complement strand
ATGAGTTAACAGCCGCTCGCCTCAGTCTCGTGGGTAACACCGTCAACACTGCCGTCACGCAGGCGAGACTTGCCGGACAAATCCAGGCGACGGAAACTCTGCTTGGTGCGCAAGAAGAGCAATTACAGACCACCATTGACCGCGTGCGTCTTGGTCAGGCGGCTGAGAGTGAGGTGTGGGCGTTGCAAACACAGATTGAGCAGACCCGCTCAACGTTACCACCCCTGCGCAAGCAACACCAGCAAAGTACGCACCTGCTCGCAGTCCTCACTGGTCAGGAGCCCGGAGTGGCAACGCTCCCAACCTTCACGCTCAGTGATTTCACCCTACCACCGGAGCTGCCGCTCATCATCCCTTCTATTCTGGTGCGACGTCGCCCCGACATTCAAGCCGCCGAATCTCTGCTGCACGCTGCAAATGCAGAGTACGGAGTCGCAGTGGCGAAGCTCTATCCCCAACTTGACCTGCGCGCCAGCCTCGCCTCCCAGGCGCTCAGCGCGGGTGCTTTATTCGGCGGCGGGTCGGCGATCTGGAGTGTAGTTGGACAAGTGACCCAACCGCTGTTCAACCTGCGACTTCCCGCCGAGAAACGAGCAGCGTTAGCAGCCTTTGATGCTGCAGCGGCAAACTATCAGAATGTGGTGCTCGAAGCCTTACGCAATGTAGCGGATATCCTACGGGCGGTTGAGCACGATGCGCATACCTTGGCCGCACTCGCTGCGGCGGATGCCGCCGCTCAGGACTCTCTGCAATCTGTTCAGCGGCAGTACGCACTCGGCGCAGCAAGCTACGTGCAATTGCTCATTGCTCAACAAGCCGCCCAGCACACCAGCCTCAACATCGTGGCCGCGCAGGCGCAACGCCTCCTCAACAGTGCTGCCCTGCAGCAGGCGATGGGTGGCGGAATCAGTGAAGACAGAACATGATCAGGAGGTGCTTTCTGATGAACGGGCTCTTATGGGTGTTACAAGTGCTCCTTGGTTTTTTCTTCGTTGTTATTGGTGTCCTCCACTTCGTGCTCCTGCCTGGACTTCCTGCGCCGATGGCATGGATGTATGACCTGTCCCCAGGGCTCCATTACTTCAGTGGGTCAGCGGAAATCGCGGCAGGGCTCGGGCTCGTCTTGCCCGGCCTTACTGGTATCCAGACACGTCTCACCCCACTGGCTGCGGTCGGGTTGGTCTTCCTCATGGTCGGTGCGATCGTCTGGCATTGCACACGGAGTGAATTTACCAATGTCGCGCGAAACATTCTCCTGATGGGACTGTCAGGATTCATCGCCTATGGCCGTTGGAAGCTCAGTCCATTGCCTGACAAAGGCAGCCTGTCGGCTGGAGCCGCAACATGACACAGCACCAACTGAATGAAGAGAGGACCTCTATGACGCGACTATTCCTGACCATCATACTGTTGTGCGGTAGCCTCATAGGGAGTGCTACCATCGTGCTAGCCGAAGAGCCACATGCGCATCATCAAGGGATCACGCTCTCACCAGCGCTGCGCGATGTGCTCAGAGCAGAAATGCGTGAGATTACTACGGGTATACAAAACATTGCTGTGGCGATGGCAACCGCCGACTGGAAAGCTATTCAAGACCACAGCGAAAAAGTCCGCGTGAGTTACGTGATGGAGAAGAAGCTCACACCCGAGCAGGCAAAAGAATTGGAACACACACTCCCGGAGAGATTCAAACAGCTTGACGCCGAATTTCATCAACGCGCGGCAAAGCTTGGTGTAGCCGCTTCGGCGCATGATGCCGAACTCGTGACGTTCCACTACTCGCGTTTGCTTGAAAGCTGCGTCCAGTGTCACACTGCGTACGCTCGCTCACGGTTTCCTGGATTCGCTCCTGTCATGCAGGACCATCATCATTAAGATGCACAGAAGACCAGGATGAATTATCGCGGTCTGAAGCGCCAGGCGCTATGCGTGCGCTCCAGACCGCCATGCTGTTAGGTAGGAAATGTCTTCCTACTTTGCTGCGATAGAAGCAGCGGCGGGGCGGATATCCACTGGCTGCAGACGAGTGCGAGGTTGCCAGCTCTTGATCTCCGGCGCGACTTCCTTGGCGAAGAGGCGCATGTTCTCTTCAACGTCAGCGTACGGAATGCTGTCATAGCTGAACGCGCCGTTGACTTCGAAGTCACCAATCACTTCGCGGCGATGGCGGAGTTTCGCGGCGATCATGTCGGGCGTACCCCACAAGTTCGAGCTGATGAATTCTTCAATGACGGCGTCATGGCCAGCAGCTTGAATCTGTTCGGCAGCCTTTGCGTAATGCTGATAGGAAGATCCGGTCGTCGCAAAGTTCGCCGCGTCATCCATGCGATAGTGCTCCATCAACGACCAGTAGTAGCCAACGATACCGCGACGAGCGACATCTTCGGCCTTTTTGCCGTCGGCAAAGCACGAAACAAAGTCCACGATGCTGATCGGGGGCGCGTCTTCGCCGTTGTGCTGGCGATACTCGGCCCGGTAGGCTTCGAGCAGTGGGGCCGCGTTCTCCCAGGCTCCCTGCGAGAACATCATGGAGCCTAAGCCGAGCGAAGCCGCTACAGAGAAGGACTCTGGCGACATGCACACCATGTAACGGCGGCCCTTAAAGCTCTTAAACGGACGCGGGCGAATCTCGACACGCGCTTGCTTGTAGTGCTTAGTGTTGGCTTCGACGACGCCGCTCTCTAAACCCTCCACCACGATAGCAGCAGCTTCGTTGAAGCGATCGCGCGCTTCGGACATATCCACCCCGAACCCCGCGTATTCGCGACGCGACAGCCCACGTCCTAGGCCTAGCACGGCACGCCCATCCGAGAGGTGATCGAGGAGCACCATCTTCTCAACCACTCGCATCGGGTTGTTCCACGGGAGAATGATGGCTCCGGTGCCAAGCTCCATCTTTTCTGTGCGAGCCGCGATATAGCTGAGGTACTGCATATTGTCCGGGCAGATCGAGTAGTCAAAGAAATGATGCTCGACCGGCCAAATGACATCGAACCCCATGCCTTCGGCGTCGATGAGTAAGCGCGTTTCATGCTTGTACATGTCGCGATCATTGTAATCCCTGTGAGCGGGAAAGACGTTTTGGATACCTACCTTCATATGAACTCCTTTCTCCATCCTTGTTCTTACTAAGTTACCTGCTTCTGTAATGCGCCACATTTCGCCGCGCACTGCAAGAGCCGTGGGCGTCATCTCACGGTTCAGACAATCTTTTTTTCTGCATGAGAGCGCCGCTCATTGCATCAGAAACCCTTCATAGCCTTTTTCCGCAATTTCATCGCATTTTTTCCGGTAGACTTTGGGTCCGCCGAGATACATCAAACAGGTGCGTTTCTTGCCGGGGATATTCGCTCCCATAAACCACGAATCGGCCTGGGATAAGATCGTACCTTCGGCACTGTCGTTGACGTGTGCCGTCCACGCCTCTTCTGCCTGCGGCATGGCCGCTATATGCGTGAAGCCCTTCTCCTGCATAGTACGGATGCAATCCGTCACCCATTCGACGTTCTGCTCGCTGCATCGTGGGATGTTACAAAACGTAGCGCCATTGTGAGGGCCAATGAGCGTGAAGAGATTGGGAAATCCCACGCTCTGAATGCCCAGGTAGGTGCGCGGACCATCAGCCCACTTGTCCTTGAGCGCCTGCCCACCTTCGCCACGAATATCAATCCTTGTCAGTGGTCCGGTCACAGCGTCAAACCCGGTGGCAAAGATGAGCACATCAAGTTCATACTCGGCGTCGCGGGTTTTCACACCTTTGGGAGTGATGCGCTCGATTGGAGCCTCACGGACATCAACGAGCAAGACATTGTCCCGGTTGTAGACTTCATAGTAACCGCTTTCCAAGGGGACGCGCTTGCCGCCAAAGGGATAGTCTTTGGGCACGAGCTTTTCGGCGACGACGGGATCTTTGACGCGTGCGCGAATCTTGTTGCGGACGAACTCGGCAAAGGTCTCATTCGCTTCGAGGTTGCTCATCACGTCGCGAAAATTACCCAGCCATTTGCCGAACCCGGGTTCCGCCCAGATTTTCTCGTAGTGGGCGAGACGCTCTTCCTCAGAGACCGCTAACGCTAAGCGCGGGTCGGAGTCGTGAATAAAGCCAGCAAAGGTTTCGCGACATCGTTTGAAGATTTCGGGGTAGCTCGCTTTGATTTTCTTTTGGGTCTCTGGATCAATCGGACCATTGCGTAACGGCCCACAGTAATTCGGCGTGCGTTGGAAGACGGTCAGATGGCCGACTTCTTTGGCGATTTCGGTGATGAGCTGAACGCCCGTGGCACCGGTGCCGATGACGCCTACGCGCTTGCCGCTGAAATTCACAGGTTCTCTGGGCCATCGGGAAGTGTGAAACCAGTCGCCTGTGAAGCTTTCGATTCCTGCAAAATTGGGAATGTATTGCGCCGACAGAATACCCACCGCCGTGATGAGAAAGCGCGCCCGCGCCCGGCGACCATCCTCGATCTGCACCTCCCAGAGGTTCTCACGCTCGTCATAGCTCGCCGCTTTGACGCGAGCATTGAGCTGGATGTCGCGGCGCAAGTCGAACTTGTCCGCAACATAATTGAGGTAGCGCTCGTTTTCCGGCTGGCCGGAAAAATGCTCTTGCCAATCCCATTCTTGCAGCAGTTCCTCCGAGAACGAGTAGCCGTAAGTGTAACTCTCGGACTCGAAGCGTGCGCCTGGATAGCGGTTCCAATACCATGT
>SYOC01000121.1 GCA_005804965.1 Pseudomonadota bacterium | reverse complement strand
CCTGGGAAGATAAATTCAAACGCCTCTTGCTCCGCTTTGAAACCCTCCCCACCCATCATCTCGGGTTCAAACTTCTCGCCTTCACCCTGATCAATCTCCGGGAGTTTTGTGGTACCTGAAACTTGCAACCAGTTCATTTTTACAAACGTATTGAAAAGGTGCGCCCACGACGCGGTCTCGGCATTACTCGGCTTGTCACTACTGAAGCGCATTAGCCGTCGATTTCGTTGGTTTCGTACACGCGGTGGCAGATGGCGAGTAGAGAAAGGAGAAACCTGTGTCGTATCCGATAGGTGATCCGTGCACGGCGGAACGGAGGTCGGCCATGTTACGCCTTGACCCACGCCTCTGGGCCTTACGCTACCCTAGGCTGGCCGTGGTGCTCTTCCTTGTGTTGACTGGCTTCTTCTTATGGGGCAATTCCCGGCTCACGAAAGGCGGTATTCTTGATGAAGATGTTATTCTCCAAACCGACGATCCCGTCCGGCTCATGGACCGTTACGTGCAAGCCAAACGCGAGCAGGGGTTCGACGGTAAGGAGGCGGTGCCGTTCATTCTCAATGGTGGGCTTGGCACGGCACAGGATTTAGTGCGCGTTGCGACTTTTACTGAAGCCGCCAAGGCCGCATTTGGAGAGGGAATTCTCAGTCTCGCTGAGATTCCAGCGTACAAGGATACCGGCGAGGCTCTGCTCGACGATCCCTACATCGAGACAGAACGGATTCTCCAGCCTCTCTTTCATCTTGACGACTGGAAACAGCAGGTACGTCGCGACCCTGCGGTCTACGGGCCGATGGTCGGGCGGGATTTCTCTTGGACAGCGGTCGTGCGCTATTTGCCGCCAGGGTACGATGAGATTACCGAGTTTCGTAAAACCGTCGAATTTCTTGAAGGGCGCACGATTCCTTGGTGGGAATGGCTCTGGAAGCGGGATATTACCCCCGAGGACCATCACGTGGGAGTCAGTGGTTGGGTCATTGGTCGTGGATTGATCGACCAAGGCATGAACGTTGACATGCTCAGCTTGGTCAACTTTGGCATTCTGTTGGCGCTGCCGATTTTTTGCCTAGCGACGGGCTCGCTGCGCACTGCACTTCTGAGCCTGCTGGTCATGTTACTTGGCGGCTTCCTCTGGACCCGTGGCGCGATGGGCTTCCTGCCGGATATGCATGAACGTGTTTACTCTTTACTAGTGTACGCCAATATCATCGTACAAGGCACCAGCTTCGCGCTGCACAAGAACGCGGCTTTTCGGGAGAGTCGCTCTGCCGGTGTGGCAGGCTGGCACGCGGCACAATCGGTGGACGGATTGATCGTTACCACGGCAGCTATTGCGCTCTTTGGTTTTGCCACGCTGTGGTCGTTTGGTCTCACTCCTATTCGTGAGCTGGGGATAGCCTCCGCGCTTGGTGTCCTGTGGCTTGTCTTACTAGCCACGATCTTTTTACCAGCGGTGCAATTACTCGGAGGGCAGGCCAGTGTACTGACGGAGCAGGCTTCACCTCGCAAACTCGCGCACCTTTTTGAGCAAGGAATGGATAGGGTTGTCTCTGGTTGTGGCCGTCTTGCGGTGTGGTTGTCTGCTGGGAGACGACCGTGGGGGGTGCTCGGAGCCGTCGTTGGTCTCTTTGGGACGGTTGCGTGCTTGTTTGCCATTGGTGCAATTCCGAGCCGCACCCGCTCGCTGGAATTCCTGCGCGGCACTATGGTGGACCGAGTAGCGCAGTTCCTGAACCAACCCGGGAATGTCGGGTTTGAGTTCCTCGACGTGCTCGTGGAACCTGCGCAGGGTGGTGGACTGCACGATCCACACTTCTTGCAACGTGCCTGGGCATTTCAACAAGCAGTGGCCCAGGTGCCGCAAGCGCGTGAAACCTCTTCGGTGTTGGCGCTTCTGCAGCAGATCGCCCGTGAATCCTACTAGAAGCCGTTTCCAGAAACTCCAGAAGAAGTGGCTTCGACATTCTTCCTCATCGAAAGTCGCCTCGCTTTGGACGTACAACGACAGCTCTACTTTCCTGGTGGCGTGCGGGTGGCGGTTTCTTACGGTGAAGATGACAGCGTCGAGTTCGGGCGCTTCTGCGACGCTATTCTGACCGTCGCACGCACCCAGTTTCCAGATCTT
Source organism: Pseudomonadota bacterium (assembly GCA_005804965.1). GTDB lineage: Bacteria > Desulfobacterota > Binatia > Bin18 > Bin18 > SYOC01. Next base: position 2,663 of record SYOC01000121.1, on the reverse strand, counting down.
CGCGTCAGCACCTTCGGCAAGACGCCGCTCTTTCCCCAGGTGGATGATTACATCCGTACCGGCAAGATCAGCAACGTCTTCACCTCGCAAGTTGGTATCGCGCTCATCTGTGGTGGACTGATTGCGTGGCGCAACCGACGGCTGACGGGTGTTGTGCTCTCACCGTGGCGAGGCGGCATCGTCATGTCGCTGCCCCTCCTCTTTGCCACAGCGGTCATGGGTCTCATTATGTGGGCCTTCGAGATTTCCATCGACATGTCCACCGCGCCGATCACTGCGCTCGCCATCAATGCTGCCACGGATTTCAGCCTCTATCTGGCGATGACGTACCAGTCTTCACTCCCGAGCATGTCGGCCCGCGAGGCTTTGCCGGTGGCGCTGGGCCGCCAAGGGCGTGTCATCGTGGCAGACTGTCTGCTCAATATCTTATGCTTTTTGCCGCTCGTGACATCACGATTTCTTCCCGTGCGGCAAATCGGCTGGATGATGGCGATTATGTTGGCAGCCTGTGCTTTTGGTACGTTAATCATTATGGCAGCGCTCCTCCCGCGCTGTGTTCACGAAAGGAATGTACGCGCATGAAAAAATTAGGCGTCCTATTGGCTCTTCTCGAACTTTACCGTTGGCTGGCCGCTCCGCATGTCAGTGCCGCCACGTCTACAGCCCAAGATCTGATGAGCATTGCCCAGCAACAGCTTGCTGTTCCTGCTGAGTTCGCGTTAGGAGAAATGAAAGTGTACCGTGGCGAGCAGCTCAACCGCACCTACACTTTTGTGATGGGGAAAGCCTGGGACCCCGTCTCGCGGACGGAATTTGTCCGTATCGATTTTCAATCGGCGATTAACTCCGGCGTGGATTCTGGCTCGCTCTATTCGGACCATCGCTATTTATTGAAGCGTACAGAGAGGAACATCCCGACCCAATGGCTGTATTTACCAGCTCTCCGTCGCGTACGGGTCACGCCGTATCGCCCCGACGATCCCCTGTTGCAGAGTGATTATCTCTTTTACGATTTGACGAGCATTGGCAATCTCGACGACTATCGCTTCAGTTTCGTGAGTGCAGACGAACGCACTCCCATTGTTGAAGGACAGCCAGAAACCGGTTTCGTACCGTATGCGCGTGCGGTATTTACGTTAGAGCGCCACGGCGAGAGTTATGTTGTGAGAGACACCACATATCAAGAGAAGGGCAGAGAACGACAGGCCAGCTTTTCCGACTTTCAGGAAGTGGCCCCTGGCCGTTATCGACCGCACAAGCTAGTGGTGAAGCGTGAAGGCGGACATACAGAGGTGAGTTTTCAGCATTGGACATTAACGGCATGGACCCCCATCCTTTTCACCCCTATACAGCTCGAAACCCAGCTGCTGAAAATGCCGGAAGAAGCAACCAAGGAGGATGAGCGATGACGCGATTCGCAGTGTTTTTTGACGGAACATGGAATACGCCGAGTGACAAGACGAATGTCTATAAGCTCTACAAGCTTGTCAACGATATCGACCCCGCGCACCAGCAGGCGGAGTATATTTTGGGTGTGGGGACCGAGGATGCAGGAGGACTGATCTCGTTTTTTAAGCGCTTCAAAGGCGGTGCTTTTGGCGATGGATTATCGGACAACATCAAGAAAGGCTATCGTTGGCTGTCGGAACGCTATCATGACGGGGACGAAATCTTTCTCTTTGGCTTCAGCCGTGGCGCGTATACAGCGCGTAGCCTTGCCGGCATGATTCGCAACTGCGGCATACTACGGACCGAGCATCTGGACCAAGTCGATGAAGCCTATGCCTTGTATCGTGATCGGTTATCGCCGGACGTAGCGGAGGAAGCTGAGTTTCGCTCCTGTTTCTCGCGAGAAGCCCCTGTGGCGTTTGTCGGGGTGTGGGATACCGTTGGCAGTCTCGGCATTCCTGTGGATGGGCTTTCGCTGCCTGGGTTCAAAGAACACTATAAATTTCACGACACGGAATTGAGCAATAACGTGAAGGCGGCATACCATGCTTTGGCAGCCAACGAATATCGGTCTGCCTACGGTCCGACACTGTGGACGAGGAGCGCGACAGGCTCCCATGTCAGACCACCAGAAGCGCCAGTCGAACAACGTTGGTTCCTCGGTGCACACTCCAACGTCGGGGGCGGTTACGTCAACGATACGCTATGCAACATTCCGTGCCGTTGGATACAAAGGATGGCGCAGAAGCACGGACTCACATTCTTTTCGGACTGGCCGGTTGGAGCGAACGACGGTAAAACTGCACCACGCGATTCCTACACCGAGTTTGTGACCGAACATCCAGAGACGAAAGTCTTCATGAAACGGCAACCTCGGACCGTCGGGCTCCCAGCCTCGTTGAACGAAACGAGTGACCCCAGCTTGGTAGCACGACTTGCTGATGCGGCCTTTCTCCAACACGACCCAGCACTCAAAGCTGCGTTCCGACAACTCCCGGCAGGACAGTCCTAACCTTGCTTCTTCGGTGCTACGGCAGCAACCCCCGCTCTCGTAGCGCCGGGAAGATCCAGATGACCACAGGGCTAGCCAACTCCCCATAAAAACTGGTAGAGTACCGGCGTTCCTTTCACGCGGCATACGCCGCCGTCTCCTCAATGACAACAGATTTCCCTATGCCACCCTAGCTCAGTTGGCAGAGCAACTGATTCGTAAT
>SYOC01000120.1 GCA_005804965.1 Pseudomonadota bacterium | reverse complement strand
CGTCATTCCGGGCGGGCCTGCCCCGGACTTGATCCGGGGGCCGCAGGCCGCGACCCGGAATCCAGGGTTTTGTTATGCACCCTCGCCACATTTTTTCATTGCACCGCGTAGCGCTCCGTGGTATCACGACGCAAGCCTGATCTCGTGGCTTCACTAATTGGGGACAAACATCATGCCTCTCACATCCGGCTCTCGACCATGCCACCACGTGTTCCTGTCTCGCTCCTACGCCCCTACTGTTTTCTTCTACCTTGCCATGTTTCTTGCTTTGGGCAGTGCCCCGCTGCCGTCCGCTCGTGCCCAAGGTGGTGGCGGAGCCCCTCGATCGCACCAGCCGCCACAAGTGCATATTCGCGGCGTTCTCGTTGCCCCGGAAGAGGCGACAACGAATAATGCTAAGACCCTCGCCGTTCGCGTCGGCGGCAAAAGCTGGAAACTGCGCATCGACGCAATTACCACCCTCACCGACACGAGTAAAAGCGGCTGGAGCTTGCTCAACGACCTCTTCCCGCGCCGCCTCCATTTGATTGGCCCTGACAACCTCCTGACGCCATTGCAGCAAGAGACGGCTGCCGGCAAACCCCTCGAACTGGAAGGCCGCCTCTACATCGGCGACCAGCAGTTGCTGCTCTCCAGCGTCGCTTTTACCGACGCAGCCCGCTAGCGACCAACCAGCACAAACGCGCACTAAGGAGGAACTATGCCGCAACGGTCTGCCTCTTCGCCAGTATCTGAGCCATCAACTTCGGCTCCCTCGCCAACAATCTCCTCTGGCTACCGCAACTACGTGCTCGGCCTGCTCGTGGTCGTGAATGTGTTCAACTACTTAGATCGACAAGTCTTGTCGATCCTGCTGGAGCCGATCAAACGCGACTTACAGCTCTCTGACACCGCGCTCGGCTTTCTCACCGGCATCGCCTTTGCCCTCTTTTACACTTGCGCGGGTATTCCGATTGCACGTTGGGCGGACCACGGCGTGCGGCGGACGATTATGGCGCTCGGGCTTGCCATCTGGAGCGGCATGACAGCGCTGACCGGCTTTGCGCAAAACTTGACCCAGCTCGCGCTGGCGCGGATTGGCGTCGGCATTGGCGAAGCCGCCTGCACGCCCCCTGCCCACTCAATGCTGTCCGACTACTTCCCGCCAGAACGGCGCGGTACCGCTTTGTCGATCTTCTCGCTCGGCGTGCCCTTTGGCATCATGCTCGGCTACGTTGTCGGCGGCTGGGTCAATGCGCACTTCGGTTGGCGGGCAGCGTTCTTCATCGTTGGCCTGCCAGGGTTGGCGCTCGCTGTGCTGGTCCGGCTCACAGTGAAAGAGCCGCCGCGCGGGCATGCCGAGGGTTTGTCACCGCACGCACCGATGGAAAAAGATTCGACCATTGCCGTGTTGCGCTTCTTATGGAGCTTGCGCTCGTTTCGCCATTTGTCCTTCGCCGCCGCGTTACACGCTTTCTATGGATATGGCGTACTCGCCTTCGTTCCCGCCTTCATGATGCGCGTACACGGCATGACCGACACCGCAGAACTCGGCCTGTGGCTAGGCGCAATTGCTGGCATCTTCTCCGGGGTCGGCACTTTTCTTGGTGGGACGATGGGCGACCGGCTCTCGGCTCGACACCAGGATGCACGTTGGTACATGTGGTTCCCGGCCTGGGCCACGCTCATCAGCATCCCCTTCGCATTTTCGTTCTACTTGTGGCCGGAAGGGCGTGTGGCGCTGTTGCTCAACGCGCCGGGAGCCATTCTCGGGCCGACCTACATCGGGCCGACCTTTGCCATGACACAAGGATTAGTCAAACTCCACATGCGGGCCACGGCCTCCGCCATCGTGCTGTTCGTCATCAGTTTGATCGGACTGGGGTTGGGACCACAGACCGTTGGCATCGTCAGTGACTTGCTGGCACCAACCTACGGCGTCGAGTCCATTCGCTACGCCCTGCTCTCGGTCGTCGCCGTCTGTAGCGTGTGGTCAGCGACCCACTATTTCCTCGCTGCTCGCACGTTGCGAGAAGACTTGAAGGCGAAAGAACGGTAATCAGGTCCCCCATGGCTCACGCCATGGGCTGTATTCTTGCGCCAATGGCTCCAGTCCCAGCCCCGCAGGGGCGAGAGAACCTAGCCCACAGCGTAAGCTGTGGGAAACCGACGCGACCACTGCCCCCTCCAATGTGCCGCGACCAGGGGCTACCGCCCCTGGACCCCCAGCCACCAACCTCTTTCCGGCCTGCGCCGGGCGGCGCGGTCTCCGACCTCGCGCTCGCCTCGCCGCTGTCCGGCTCTTTCCTTTTTCTTGCTTTTTTAGCTCACACGGAACTCGCACAGCGGAAGCCGAGGTTGCCGTAGCGGAGGCCTGGGGAGAACGCGCTGCGATAGGCAGAGCGGACGTCCTGCGCATGCCAGCGCCAGTTGCCGCCCCGAATAACACGATCGGCTCCAGCGGTAGTTGGACCAAAAGGATCGGACATGCTCGCATCAGTGTACGTCCGCAGACCATCATGACACCACTCCGCCACATTGCCGTGTACGTCGTATAACCCCCACGCATTGGGCTGGAGCTGCCCCACTGGATGCGTCGTCCCTTTGGCATTGGCGTTGTACCACGCATAGTCCTTCAGTTGGCTCTCGTCGTCGCCGAAACAATACGCGCCCGTCGAGCCCGCCCGCGCCGCATACTCCCACTCCGCTTCTGTCGGCAATCGGTACGCCTTCCCCTCTTGCTCGCCCAGCCGACGCACAAACTCTTGGGTCTCCTCCCACGACACCTGCTCCACTGGACGATTTGGGTCGCCCGGGAAATAGCTCGGGTTGGTGCCCATCACCGCCTCCCACTGCCCCTGCGTCACTTGGTACTTCCCCAGATAGAAGGGTTTAGTGATGCGCACCAAGTGTACCGGCTTTTCGTCGTCATACGCTCCCGCATCGCTTCCTCCCATGCGAAACTCCCCAGCAGGAACCAGGACGAACTCCATGCCGATGCTGTTGCGGAAGCTGGGAGCCAGCACGGGCGGCGGGGGCGGGACAATGATGGGAGACAGCGAGGGCGACGGAAGGACAGGAACAGAACGGTTTCCCCCGAGGGTCACGACCAAACGCTCCAAGTTGATCGTATCGTCCATCCCCTTGGCCACGAGATCAATCCGTTGGAGCAAGCGCAGCCGACTGGGAATGCGACATGGCTGAAAGAGCACGGGGATAATCGGTTTCTGTTCTTCAAGGGCCGTGACCCATTCGCCTTCGACACGCTGGGACTTGACCGCTGCTGGCGACAGCACGAGCAACATGCACGCACAGTCATACAAAGCATCATCAATCTGCGTGTTCCAGTTGCCGCCAGCGGCGGGGAGATCCCACTGATCCAACCACAGGGGAATCCTCTGTTCTTTCAAGTGTTGCGCCAGAGCGAGCACGAAGGACTGATCCTCGCGGGCGTAACAGACGAAGACATGATCGGCCATGAAAATCGCTTCCTCTTTTTTCGGTGCTGCGACCAAGACATAGCAATCGTAGGTCACGGGGGCAACAGGAAGACAGTCCAGCAGTCGTCCAGCCATTCAAAGGCCAGGACGAGAAATTCCTGGATTCCGGGTCTCGCGTTGCTCGCCCGGAATGACGAGTGCGAGAACTCGCTACGTATTTCGTTCGCCCAGTATCAGACTGAAAGACTTTTAGACTTGATCGACTTCGGCCTCAACATCATGCCCGTAGAGCCACGCGCTGGCCAGCAGCGGGTTGGTGCCGACAGAGGCCGCTAAATGGGCGTCGCGTTGACGCTGTGCCTCTCCATCCACGAGATGAAACGTCGTGCCGTTCTGCCGTGCCTGCGCCTGCACTTGGGTCGCACGTGGTTTGCGAATCATCTCGTAGCGCGTCAGTGCCTCGGGTTGGGAAGCAGGCGCGGCGGCGTGCAGACACCGCGCTAAGACAAAAGCATCTTCGATGCTCTGCACCGCCCCTTGCGCCATAAACGGCAGCATCGCATGCGCAGCGTCACCCAAGAGCGCGACTCGCCCCACGCTCCAGCGTTGCAGTGGATCGCGGTCATACAGGCCCCAACGATTGGTGAAATCGACCGCGCTGATGATGGCGCGAAGCTGCGGGTGCCAATCCGCGAACTCGGCCAAGGCATCCGCCACTTCGCCTTGCGCCGACCACGACTCCACCCGCCAATCTTGCGCGGGTACGACACCGACAAAGTTCACGAACCGCCCTGCGCCTACGTAGTAATGGACGAAATGGCGTTCCGGACCCAGCCATGCCGAAGAGTTGCGTTCCAGTTGCAAATGCGCCAGTCGCTCGGCTGGCACTAACCCGCGATACGCGATGCTACCGGAGAAATGCGGCGATTCTGGACCGAAGAGAGCTTCACGCACAAAGGAGTGAATGCCATCGGCACCGATGACGACCTCGGCTCGCGCCGTCGTTCCGTTCTCGAACGCAACCTCAACGCCTTGCTCGTCTTGTTCAATGCCAACGCAGCGCTGACCAAGTGTGACAATGCCAGAGGGGAGTGCCGCAGCTAGCACCGCCAGCAGGTCCGGGCGGTAGACATGATAATACGGCGCACCAAAAGTTGCCTCGCAGACATCGGCCAACAGTTGTCGCGAGAGCACCGCACCATTTTCCCAGCGGCGCATCTCCAGCGCGACTGGCCGCACTGCCACACGGCGCAATGGCTCAGCCAGCCCCAGACGATGCAGTAGCCGCGTCGCATTGGGACTGATCTGGATACCCGCGCCGACCTCGCGCAATTCAGAGGCTTGCTCGAAGACCTGGACCTTCCAGCCCGTGCGTAGCAAAGTCAGCGCTGCGGTCAACCCACCAATTCCGGCTCCGATGATGATGGCGTGCATGGTATTAGAGGAGCTGACGAAACTCTTCGATCGTGAGTCCCGCGTCAAGGATGATTTTTCCCATCGTATAGGCATTCACTGGATTATGACGCGGGACTGTCAGCGTACGAACTCCGTTCGTCATAACGATATGCTTCCCTTGCCGGGCAATTCGAAAGTTAGCCTTTTCCAGTGCTCTCACGGCAGCGAGATGGTTGACGCCGACCAATTTGGGCATGGCTACGCCCCGATTTCGATTTCCCGAATCTCTGCGCCCTCGAGTTGTTCCATGACAACGGCAAGGTACTCTTGGATGGCGTCCGCGATATTCGCGAGTGCCTCAGTTTCTGTCTCCCCCTGCGAAACACAGCCGGGGAGCCCAGGCACCCACACGCTAAAACCTTCTTCTGACTGATGAAGCGCGATTTTGTATTTCATGGTTGGTTCCTTGATCTTCCTCGTTTGTTTGGAAGTCCTCCAGCGGCGCAGCGAAATCGTCTGACATGACGACCAATCCTTTCGCGCTGCCGGCCTTGCGGTGGACTTTGGGCATAGAGATACGCACGAGTTTCAGCACCGGTTGGCCATCTTGAGTGAGGACAACCTCTTCACCCCCAAGAGCGGCTTCAATGAGATCGGTCAAATGCTGCTTGACTTCGTTCAGGTCACTGTGTTGCATAGGTGAAACCTCGGCATTGCTTCATGCTTAGCGCATCATAGCTCGTAGGCAACCAACGCGACCAGGAGCTGACGCCCCAGTCCCTTCAATAGCCCTTCAATGGCTCATCTTCTCGGGCATAACAGACGAAGACGTGATCCGCCATGAAAATCGCTCCCCTCTGTACGACACTCCTCGAACGTTGTGAACCGACAAAGACATAGCAACCTTGCGCTACGACGGCAACCAAGCGATCCCGCTTCCCGCCGTGGGTTGAAACCCTCGGCTACCGGGCGGCTTGGCGTGCCGTCTCTACCCGTCTCCATCCTCTGACGCTGGCATTTCCTCGCCATACGACGCAGCGCGGGTGAGCAGTCCGCGCTCGACTGGTGGTAGATGCTCCCACTGCTGCACCAGCCAACTCACGCCTGAGAGAAACATGTCTGCCCGGTCGGTGTCGGGGTAAACGCGCCGTAGGAGTTGCTTGAACGCGGATGAATGGTTGAGGTGAAACACGTGCGCGAGTTCATGCGCAACCACGGCTTTCAACACCCAGTCAGGCATGGCCCGCAAGACGGCGTTGAGGCGAATCGTGCGGGTAACGGCACTGTAACTGCCCCAGCGTGATTCTTGCGTGGTCACGAACTGCACCTGCTCGACCTGGGGCGGCGTGGGAAAGCGTTTCGCTACTTCTTGTACCAAAGCCAGCGCATCGTCTTGCGCGTTGATCTCCTGGGCACGCACCCGCCGAATCAACCGCCGTGCAAGGTCAGGAATCGCCGTATCAAGCTGCCTCTGCGCGGCGTGCAACGGCGCACTGACGAACAACTGCGTCCCACGCAGCCGGGCGTTGATGTTGCGCACCCGCTTGCGCTCGACTGTCAGTGTAAGAGTAACGCCATCGACACTAATGGTGGTAGGAGCAGGCATAGGTTGATCCTTTTCCTCAAAAATAAAACGTGAACGGCGGGCATGTCATTCCAGGCGAGCAACGCGAGACCCGGAATCCAGGAGGCAAAGTCGGAGGTCGGTGCTAAATCTTCCTGGATGCCAGCCTTCGCTGGCATGACGAACCTGCCCCCCCTCGACGCGTGGCAGACTACTAGAGTCTTCTTGCACTTCCATGTAGGAAAGCACAAGGCCGCTGCCAAACCCGAACGAGGATACTGATGCCGCACGAATGGAACGCCAAGGAGTACGAACGCTTGGGCGACCCGATGACCCGCTGGGGCGGGCAAGTCTTGGAACGCTTGCACTTGCAGGGCAACGAAATCGTGCTCGATGGCGGCTGCGGTACTGGCCGCGTAACCGAACAACTCGTGGCCAAGCTGCCACACGGAAAGGTCATCGGTGCCGATGCGTCAGCAAAAATGATCGAAGAGGCGAAAGAGCGCTTCGCCGGCAACCCGCGCGTGACGTTGCTGGTCGCTGATTTGACGGAGATCAGTCTCCCAGAACCAGTCGACGCCATTCTCTCGACGGCGACGTTTCACTGGATCAAGGATCACGACAAGCTCTTCACTCAACTGGCAAAGATCCTCAAGCCGGGCGGTCAATTGGTGGCGCAATGCGGCGGAGTAACGAACATCGCCGGAGTCATGGCGGCGATTGAAGAAGTGATGCGCACGCCGCCCTACGCGGCGGCTTTCGAGGGCTGGCACGGCCCCTGGAACTACGCCACGCCCGAGGAGACGCAAGCACGGCTGACGCGGGTTGGGTTCACTGACATCGACACTTGGCTCAATCCCGAGCCGGTGACGCTCTCCTCGCGCGAGCATCTCATCGACTATTGTTTGACCATCATTTTGGGGCAACACATCCTGCGCCTGCCGCACGAGCAGCATCGCGCTTTCACTGAAGCCGTCGTCGACGCGCGGCTACGGCGTGCTGGCGAGCCGTCGATTGATTACGTGCGGCTCAATATCGTGGCTCGCAGGTCGTGATTCGTGCTCGTGACTCGTGATTCGTGCTCGTGACTCGTGATCCGCTACTCAGCACTGCTTAAAAGAAAGAAGGAGGATTTATGGCAAGCGTAACGCAATTTGGCTATCTCGGTATCAGCGTAAGCGACATCGCCGCTTGGGAAAAGTTCGCGACCCAAACGTTGGGGTTGCAGATTAGTGGCCGTCAAGAGGACGGCACGTTGTTGCTGCGCAACGATGAGTATCATCATCGCTTTTTCGTCCACCCGACTGGGAAAGACGACGCCGAGTATTTCGGTTGGGAAGTCACTGGCGAGCACGAACTGCACGAACTGGCGAATCAACTCCGCGCTGCTGGTGTGGAAGTCCGGCAAGGCACGCGCGAAGAAGCCAAAGCGCGGGGCGTGGTCGATTTGATGATGTTCAAGGACCCGAGCGGCAATCCCTCGGAAATCTTCTACGGTCCGCTGATGTCGTACCACCAGCCGTTTCAGTCGCCGCGTCCGATCTCCGGGTTTGTTGCCGGGGCACAGGGGCTTGGTCACATGGTGGTTACGATGGACGATTTCGAGACCAGCGTGAAGTTCTATCGCGACGTGCTGGGCATGCGTATCAGCGATTACATCGACCTGACACGGCCCCAGAATGGGCAACAGTTGCAGCTCGCGTTTTTCCACTGTAACCCGCGCCATCACACCATCGCGTTCTACGCCATGCCGAACCCGCCGAAACGGCTCAATCACTTCATGCTGCAAACCAACTCGGTGGACGACATCGGCGCAACTTTCTACCTCTGCCAAGACCAAGGCGTGCCCATCACGCGCGGCATCGGACGCCACACCAACGACCAAATGATGTCATTCTATATGGTGTCGCCGTCTGGATTTGAAGTGGAATACGGCTGGGGCGGGCGCGTGGTCGATGACGCCACTTGGCAGGTGCAGTATCACCAGTCCGGCAGCATGTGGGGGCATCGACCGCTCAGTCGCTAGCACGATACGAACCGGAGAATCGGCGACGGGGAGAATCGGGGCCATTGTTAGCCTCTCCGTTTCTCCGATGCACCGTTTCTCCGATTCTTCCTTATTTCTCTCCTCGCTACGGAAAGATCGGCGTCGTATCGTCGATGGACCTCAAGAACGCGATGAGTGCCGCGCGGTCAGCCGGGCTGGTCACGAAATGCTGACGCACGCCGCCGTTGCCATCCTGCGAGCCGTTCAACACTTCCTCTAACGTTTGTGCCAAGCCGCTGTAGAAGTACGGCGCAGTTTCATGCACGCTCAGTAGCGATGGGATGTTAAACCCATTCGCGCCTAGCGGTGCCACCGCCTGGGAAATATCGGCACCGTTAAAGCGGATCTCGTTGACCCGCCCAGCGGGAGCATTGGCCAGGAACGTGCCAACGTTCAACAACACGCCAGGATATTGCGGCAACGCGACTGGACCAGCGGAGTTCGGCTGCGTGGTCGTTTGCCGCAGTTCGGCACCAATCACCCGTTCGTTGCCGAGTCCAATGCCCGTCTCGGGAGACGGCGGCGCGACATAGTCCACCGTCGAGCGCGTCCATTTGGCCCCACCGTGACAAGAGGCGCAGCTAAAGCCGGAGGCGACTATTCCGGTCGTGCCGAAGAGTGTCCGCCCGCTCATTGCCGCTGCATCACTTGCCGACACCGGCGCACGGCCGGCACGCACGCTCTGCGCAATCCAGTCGGAGATCGCATCTTGCCGTGCATCCCGTCCCGCGCTTTGCACCGGCAAGAAGTTGGTCACTCCTGGCGGAGTCGAGACCCCAAGAGAACGGCGTGGTAGTGACAGATTGGCACGAGTCGCCCACGTCCCACTCGGCGTTCCTGTCGGGCCAGAGACAGTACCATTATTAGCAACGCTGTACTCAAAGATGGAGGTCTGATCGACACCCGATCCGTCGAGACCACCGATCACATAAATCTGGTTCGTGGAGAGCGAGCTACTGATGCCGAAACGTGCGCGAGGCGCAGGAAGAGCGGTGTGTGTCGATGTCACCGCAGTCACGGCCTGCGCTTGATACTCTTCCACTGTGTCAAGCACCGTGCCCGCAGCATCTTGCCCGCCGATGATGAACACACGCGAGGAAACGCCCCGGAGTGCGGTAGCCGCGCCGTGATTACGCCGTGCGGTCAGCCCCGTGGGGTTGAAGGTGCTCCAGGTTCCCGGCCCTGCCGGATCGGCTTGGAAACGCTGGACGGTAAACGTCGAAGAGTCGAGCAGCGCCGGAGCGTTTTCCGAGCCCGTGTTACCGGAAAAGGCGTGAATCAATTGACGCGGTTCGGCAGTATTCACCCCGCCGGCCACGGTTATGCCGAATTGCGCCGTCGCCGTCGGCAGCGCGGCCACCATGCGCCACGTGTCAGTCGCTGGGTTGTACTCTTCGACTGTGGCAACCGGCAAGGCAGCATTGTTAGCGCTGTCGTATCCACCCACGGCGTAGATACGGAACCCATCACTGGTGCGCACCGCCGCCACGCCGAGCGAATGCCGTAAGGTGAAGCCCGCTGCACTGCGCTTGGTGACTTTGTTTGTGCGCGGGTTGAATTCGAGGACTGCGTTATTCGCCGCGACGAGCGACCCAGCGTTTGCACCTTCGCGTCCGCCAATGATGAAGACGCGATCATCGGGCAAGGTCGCAATGCCAAAGTCGCGACGCGCGGCCAGCCGGCCAAGCCGATTCGGCAGATTCCTATTCTTGAACAAGTCATTGGTTTCAGTGACAGCGCCTGTCACTTGATGAAATTGCTCGACCTCAGCTTCGTCCGTCGGCGTGGCCCCACTGGCACCACCGATAGCGAGGAACAGGCGGTCATCATCAATCAACCCACGTCCACCAAAAACGCCGCGTGTGTTGAGCTCGAAGTCGTGGTTCTCGTCGCGCACCGCACTCCAGTTAAGGATGCGTTGATCGCTCGGATCATTTTTATCGAACATGCCATCAAGCGGGACAGTCTGCCGAGGGCCAGCCTCGAACATCCACGTCACGTTGTCTGAGCGTCCGTTGGGATGGCAAGTGATGCACCCACCCCACGCTTCACTCGACATGCGCTCTTGCGGCCCACGCCCGGTGTAGAACAGCGCCGCGCCGAGATGTGCGGTCGCATCAGCAGTGTTGACCGTCGGTAATTTCGCCGCCGGTTTCGATGCGACGATGACGGGTGCCGTAGCGTTCTCAATGTTGATGATCGACACCGAACGGCTGATGAAATTGTGCACGTAGGCTCGGCTTCCTGCCGAGTTAATCGCCAACCCGCGCGGAGCATCCGCCACGGTCTTGAGATTCTGCTGCTCACGCAGGTCTACTCGCGATATGGAGCTAGGGCCGGCCACAAGCGGCGTGGCAATGGTCGGAATCCCGCTCCCATCGACCGTCAAGCGCACCAGCAGATCCGAGTTTTGCACGACAACCCAAGCATCGGACCCGTCGGGACGCCACGCCATGGCGACCGGGTTAGAGAGGAAGATGCGCGGTGCCGGCGTTGTTGCCAGATTGATTCCTTGGTTCAGATTGAGCGGTGCCGTGCGACGCACAGTGGGGTCGGTCTGCGTCGCCGTAACCTCAGTCCTCGTTGCCGTATCGAAGACCGACACCAATCCCTGCACCATCGAGTTGAACCGCAGCGGGCCGTTGGGCGACGCTCCAGTGCTGACGACATAGGCTTTTCCCGACGACGGATGAATAGCGACTGACGCCAATTGATTAGGAAAAGCGCCGGTCGGAGTAACGAAAGTCTGAGGATTCGTCGAGGCAACCGCAGGCGTCAGACCAGTTCCCGGTGCCAGCTTACCGTTGGAGTTGAACCCCGTACTGGCCATCGGGCCAAGCACAGCCACGCCCAGCAGGCTGTTCGTCGCCGCCGACACGGCCACGACGCGGCCTTCGCGTTGATCGTCTTGCCCTTCCTCCGTCGCCGTTTTTCCGGCACGCAGTTGCGCGAAGAACAAGGCCACGAAAATGGTCTCGTCGCTATCGTCGCCATCACCATCGTTGGTCACGCCGATGGCGCGGGGCGAGGTTCCACACACGCTGAGATCGACGGTGTCATCAATCATGGCCGTCGCCGTATCAAGCACCGAGAGCGTGTTCGAGGCGGCATTCGCCACATACAGCTTGGTCCCGTTAGGCGACACGGCAACGCCCATAGGCTCGGCACCGACGTTCCAGGTGTCGGTCACTTTGCGTAGGACCAGATCAACCACCGACACCGTGCCGTCTCGCGAGTTAGCGACGTAGGCGGTGCGATTGTCGGGATGGATAGCCACGCTGCTCGGGTCGCCGCCCACCGCGACTTCGTTGGGAAGCGAGAGCTTATCTGGGGTGATGACACTGAAGATAGAGATCGAGTTCAGGTCAGGGTTGACGTTCTCCAGTCGTGAGCCGTCGTCAGATAAGACGATGGGAGTCGACTGTCGTGGACCTTGGGCCTGCGTTGCAGCGACTCCGCTGTGCAGGAAGGCAATGGTGGAAAGCCACGCAAAGACGGTAAATCGACGCATCGGACTCCTCCTTTTTAGGGGTAAGATTTGCCGGATTTTTGGAGCACTCAAGCGAACGAAGGCGTATAGATTTAAAAACCGTCGTGTGTCGCGCTTATTCCCCGTTGCCGCTCTTGCCGTCGTATTTTCGATTTTTTGCAGGGAGGCACACGCTAAGCAAGGGGATGCTCAAGCAATGGACAGTCACGGGGCTCACAGGGAAGACCGAAACGAAGGAAGGAGGAAAACAGAAAAGCGAGGGAAAAGGACACCAGTGTCTTCGTATGAATCACCGATGCCCTCAGTGAGATGGAATTACGCCGTCTTCGCCTGGACGTACTGACCGATCTTCTCAATCGCCTGTTGGCCTTCCGGCAGGAACGGCGCGAACAGATGCCACACGTGCGGCATTTCTGGCCAGATCTCCAAATCGACACTGACACCCGCGCCCTTGGCCTTTTCGGCGATACGGGTCGAGTCGTCAAGCAAAGTCTCCGCATCGCCGACTTGGATCAGCAGCGGCGGCAGTCCCTTGAGGTCCGCATGCAGCGGAGCCGCCAGCGGCGACTTGGGATCTTTGCCGGCGAGATACAACTGCGCCATACCCAGCAGCCCTTCCTTTTGCACGACAGGATCAGCCTTAGCTCGGGTCACCATCGAAGCGCCGGTGCCTTCCATGTCTACCCACGGAGAAATGCACACTCCGGCGGCAGGCGACGGCAACTGCGCGTCGCGTATCGCCAGCAGCGTCGCTAACGTGAGACCTCCGCCAGCAGAGTCGCCGGCTACGACAATGCGCGAGGGTTTGATGTCCTGCGCAAGCAGCCAACGATAGGCAGCGACGGCATCGTCCACTGCCGCCGGAAACGGATGCTCGGGGGCGAGGCGATAATCCAAGGCCAACGCGCGCGACTTCGCCGCTTTCGACAAACGCGCGACCGTCTCCCGATGCGTGGCGATAGAGCCCATCACATAGCCACCGCCATGGACGTATAAAATGACTCGATCATTCGCCGCGCCATTCGCAGCGATCCATTCCGCCGGCACCCCGCCAGCATTCACCGGCGTACATTTCGTATCTCCTGCAGAGGGAAAGGCCGAAGCGCTTTCCATCACCGCACGTAGCGCCTTAATGTCGGCCCCGGCTTTCGCCATCTGCTCACCCATCATTTTGAAGGCGTCAATCGCCATCTGCAGTTGCGGACTTGCCATATTTGTTCCTCCTCCTAGGTGGTTGGGTTTATTTTGCTGCTGGTTTCACGAACTTGAGGGTCATGCGGTCACTCTCGCCGATAGCCACGTACTTCTCGCGATCTACTTCTTTAAGTCGCAATACCGGCGGCAGCGTCCACACGCCTTGTGGGTAGTCTTTGGTGTCTTTGGGGTTCGCGTTGACTTCCGACTTGCCTTCGAGCTTGAACCCGGCATCTTGCGCGAGTTTGATCACATAGTCTTCGCGTACGTAGCCGGAGACGGCTTTCGGATCTTGCGGCGCGTTGGCATTGGCACGATGTTCCACCACGCCCAGCACGCCACCCGGTTTGAGAGCTTTGTACATCGCCTTGAAAACGTTCTCGGCCTGACCGTCAGCCATCCAGTTATGCACGTTACGGAACGTCAGCACTAGGTCGGCTGACCCTTCGGGCGCGATATCCACCTTGGCGGGCGACGCGAGGATCGTCAGTTTAGTCTTCTCGAAGAGATCGGGTTTGGCAGCAAGTTTATCTTTATATTTTTGGACGTTGGTTCGGCGATATTCAGGTTCCCCTGCCGGGTCGAACGTCGCGGCATAATAGGTGCCCTTATCTTTGAGGAGCGGTGCCAGGATATCAGTGTACCAACCGCCTCCGGGCCACACTTCCACCACGGTCATGTTGTCTTTGATCCCGAACAACGTCAGGGTTTCGAGCGGATGGCGATGCGCGTCGCGGGCCTTATCGGCGTCCGCCCTGTGAGAGCCGGCGATGACGGTTTTTAGTGCTGCTGCGGTCTTGTCATCTCCATTGTGGTGATGGTCAGCTTGCAGCGGAGAGCTAGAAAACAGCAATACTGAGAAAGCGGCCAAGAGGCGCAGCGTGCTGCGCGGATGTGAAGCGGTCGTCATACTGATGGTCCTCTTTGAGTTTTGGCGACGAATTGTCGCAGAAATTCGATATTCAGTTCCAACTTTTCCCCCAACCACAACGCGCGGTGCGTGTGGTCGCCAACTTCATCGTCGGTGGAAGGGTGAATCAACACCGCAAGCCCAGCGTGATTGAGCATCAACCACGGCACGAGGTTGCCGAACTCTGCAGGCGCGAACTTGACCTGATACATCGACTGGGGGTGCGGTCCGACAGGTTCGTCGCGCCAACGCCCCAGCTCGACGGTAAATCGTTCAGCAAGCGCGTCACGCACCCGAGCGGCGGTTTCACGAGTGACTGGATCGTAATAGACGTGGGCGTGGAAGTTTTGGATTACACCGGTAGAATTCGCCATTTTTCTCCTTTCTGGGCCTCACCAGATTAAACCATCATGAATGGCACGTTCTCATACACAGCAGCCAAACGCAGCGTGCCATTGATCGTCGGTAAGTTGAGGGCATCCTCTATCTGTTCGGTCTCGGACAACAACCAGTCTCCGTTCGCTTGTTTCACGAAATGCTCGACGTGACAGTGATCCTGAGCAATCAGTACGTACTCCGCAAACGAAGGAATTTTCCGATACTGCTCGAACTTTTCGCCTCGATCGTAATCCTTCGTCGAGTCGGACAGCACTTCGAGAATCAGGGTCGGGTTCAAAGCGGTGTCTTTGAGTGCATCGTCGAACAGCAGCTCGCCGCAGATGACCACAACGTCGGGATACGTGTAAAGCCCGCTCGCGCTCACTTTCACGCGTAGATCCGTTGTATAGACACGGCACGGGCGGTCGCGTAGTTGCCCGTGCAACGCGGCCGCGATGTTCGTGACGATAAGCACGTGAGCCGGGCTGGCACCAGCCATCGCAAAGACTTCGCCACGGAAGTATTCGCTCTTCCTCTCTGCGGCTCTTTCGCGCACGAGGTATTCATCCGGGCTAAGCAAAGGTTTCAATTGGAGAGACATATTTAGCTTCGGCTAGGCTACCCAGCCATACTGCAAGGTATGCACCGTACCCGGCGGGTACCACCATTCACCCACCTTGCAGAATGGACAGCGTTTCGGCCCCGCGCCGCCGCGCATGTACTCGGGCACGTTGGCCATCGGCTTGACTGCGTCTTTGAACGCCCCGTCGCGTGTCACTTTTTTGACGAGCAGATAGAGCCCCATCCCACATTCTGGACACGACAACACTGTGCCAGAATTCAGAGACGACATTGGCGTAATACGACCCGGCGAAGGGTGTGGCATAGCTCCCTCCCATCAGTTGCCAGTTTTCAGTTATCAGTGGCTAGTTCTCAGCTATCAGGAAGAAAGCACACCAGCAACAAGCCAAGATTGGCACCCTAAGGTTGCAAAATATGTTTTACTAACAACTGAGCACTGCCAACCGACAACTCTTATCGCATCCGCCGTCGCTGCGCAGCTTGCATACGCGCGGCAAACTCCGACGGGCGCATAATCAGCGAGCCAGGTTTCTCTTCTTGTTCGTGCCGCTGTTCGACTTGGTAATGCAGGGAAATACTTTGCCGCACCAGTTCTTCGCAGAAAGGAATCCCCTTGCCGCCGTGCTCGCTCTGCTGCAATGCCAGCGCTACTGCCAATGCACGCTGGGCAGCTTCGCCACGTCCAGTTGCTGCCAAATACAGCGTCGCCTCTTGGAGTCGCCGCGCGTAAACCTTGCTGCCTTCCGGGGAGAAGACCTCGCTGACCGCTTTTTCCATAATTACCTGCATGCGGTCTTGTTGTTGATAACGGTTCAGCACTAGCGGACTCTCTTGTGCCTGCGAGATTTGCTCAAGATATGGCTTCATGCGCTCCGGGTCCAACAACCAGCGTTGGAACTCCTCTTCTTCAAACAGCTGCGGCGAAGTCGGCAGCAACTGTTCGTCGGCCAAGATCGCGTTGGGATCAAATCCCGCTGCGAGTGGCATTTCCGCAGGTTGTTGCGCAGGCGTCGCAGCAATATGAGAACGGAGGGCAGGGTACGACTCGACTTCCTTCCCATTCCGTGCGCGGGCGCGTTCGTATCCTTCGTGCATGATAGCGTCGCAATAGCGCCAGGGAGCATCGACCAGGATCATCTGCATGCGGTCGGCCATCTCTTGTCGCATGGTGCGCAGCATTTTTCGCGTGACTTCGGCCCCTTCCACAAATCGCATCCCTTCCGGCTCGTTTACTAAGGCCGAGAGGTAATGCAACCCACCACCGGCGCGGGTTTTTACGAGCCAGATCAAGCGGTCACCACGGCCGTCCATGACCGACAAGTAGCCTTCGGGTTCGATTGGGGTCAGCACTGAGCGCTGCGGCTCGCGCTGCGGGCGTTCGGCGTGGATGCCTTTTTGCGCCAATTTGTAGAGAGAGCGATGAATCGCGCGGCGCAGTGTCTTCTCTTGCGTCTTTGTCTCCCATTCCACCAAGGTTTGAGCCGCCTCGGGTGCCACATAATCGCCCAGCAGGGATGCAAGCGCGAGATCCGCTGCTGGATCGTGCCCCAGGCGTTCAGTCAGGCTCGCAGTAGTGAGGTGCTGCGCCTGCAACTGCGCGAGAGTTATCCCCCATTGCTCAAGGAGTTTTTTCCCCTCATCGAGACGCGGAGCACGTGCACTGTCCTTTTTGGCCATAGTTCCCTCCAGGAACGCAAGAACGGGAGCACCTTACCGACCCGGGTTCGGTGCTGTCAACGGGAAGGGAAGAGCAGAGATGGATGCGCCGGACGGACCCTAGCCCTACTCTCAGATTGCTGCTACGAGTGGAGGCCGTGTCGCGCAAGCCGTGTGCCGTGCCGCACAAAAAACGCTGCGCAGCTCAACATCGAGAGACGAGACTTTTTCGGAGACAGTAACATTGCCCATGGCCGATGCACGATTCTGCCCCCACTGTGGCGTCCCCGCCGTCCTCCACGCAAAGTTCTGTGCCGCTTGCGGCGCAGCCATGCCAGGACAACCCTCCCCTGCCCCGTCATTAACCACGCCCTCTGCCCCGGCTCCAGCACGGACGCTTGTGCCTGGGTTGTTGGTCCTGACGTTCTATCTGGTTGCTGGCCTCGGGGTGTGGTTGTTTGTGTTACGCACGCAACCGTTCCCGACAGTACCCGGCAGCACGGAGGGACAAGCAAGCAAAGGTGGTTCGACACTCCCACAAAGCCACCCAACAGTCGCTATCCCCGAAGATGCCAAGAAATTTCTTGCCGACCTCGCGAACGCCGCCAATGCTGCGCCACAGGATCTGAAGACCTGGAAGAGTTTGGCCGAAGCCCAAGTGCGCACCTCGCGGATCGATTCCAGTTATCGCAGTGCAGCGCTTGCGTCTTACCGCCATGTGTTAGAACTGGCACCCAACGATCTCGACGCCCTGCGTGGTCTTGGCAACGTATACTATGACCTGGAAGAATTCGCCAAAGCTATCGAGCACTATCAACAGTATCTGGCCCTCAAGCCAGACGACGCCAACGTTCGTACCGACATGGGCACCATGTACCTCTACAGTCGAGATGTCGATCGCGCCATCACGGAATATCAGACCGTGGTCGCGCAAAAGCCCGACTTCTTCCAAGCCTACTTCAATCTCGGCATCGCCTATCAGGAGAAAGGGGACGCGGCCAAAGCTCGCGAGATGTTGACCCGGGCCAGGGGCATGACCACGGACAAGACTATTCAAGAGCGCATCGACCAAGTCCTCGCTCAGTTTACTGGCGGTACAACGATGGGTGCGCCGAGTTCGTCACCTGCACCATCGCCCGCATCACCGTCAGTCGCTTCCGCCTTGTCGCCGTTCCAGCAAACCGTCGATCAGCTCTTCCGTGCACATGAGATCATGGGACCGCGTATCAGTCGCATCGAATGGACGGCGACAGCCCGTGCGCGTGTGCTCTTCCAGAATTTTCCAATGTCAGCTATGCCACCTGAAGTGCGCGAGCGTTTTCTCGGCAAGCTCCGCGAACAGGTACACGCGGCCAAGAAGACGCATCAGATCAATGATGCAGTGATGATCGAACTGATTGATGTAGACACTAACCAAGTCATGGACACCCTTTCTCCAACACCATCATGAACACGACACCACACGACACCCCCTATTATCTTCCCATCGGCGACGAAGCAGACATTTTCCGCGCGGCCTACGAATGCCGGTTGCCGGTCTTACTGAAAGGCCCGACCGGCTGCGGCAAAACTCGCTTCGTGGAATACATGGCGCATTCTCTCATGAAAGAAGAGAAAGACGGCGCACCGGAGAACCTCATCACCGTCGCGTGTCACGAAGATTTGACCGGCAGCGACCTTGTCGGGCGCTACCTCATCAAAGGTGACGAGACTGTCTGGGTAGACGGCCCGCTGACGCAAGCCGTGCGTATCGGTGCCGTCTGCTATCTCGATGAGATCGTCGAAGCTCGCAAAGATACCATCGTGCTGATTCATCCGCTTACCGACCATCGACGCATTCTGCCGATTGATAAGAAGGGCGAGATCCTGGATGCCCACCACGATTTTTTGCTGGTGATCTCCTACAACCCCGGCTACCAAAGTATCCTCAAAGACCTGAAGCACTCCACACGCCAGCGGTTCGTCACCATTGAGTTCACCTATCCGCCACGCGACAAAGAAGCCGAGATCATCGCGCATGAAAGCGGTCTCGCCTTCGAGACAGCGCTAGATTTGGCTAAGCTGGGTGAAAAGGTGCGGCACCTCAAAGCCAGCGGTCTGGAGGAAGGCGTCAGCACGCGCTTATTGATTTACGCCGGGCAGCTCATTAGGCGCGGCGTCCCAGCTCGGCGCGCCTGCTCAGTGTCAGTGTCGCGTTCGCTGACGGACGATCTCGACTCGCAACGCGCCATCGACGAAGTAATTAATGCTATCTTTCCGTGAACTGCATCGAGAGTGATTGAGAAAGGAAGGCACTATGGATCGACGCCGTTACGAAGATCAATTTTCCCCACCCGACGAGATTATCGAGATCGTCAATAAATTTCGCGGGCGCTGGCAGAACTTCCAGCCCGGCATCCGCCCGTGGCTCATCCTTCTCGTTGTCTTGGTGATATGGTTAGCCTCAGGGTTTTATGTCGTCGGGCCTGGAGAACGCGGGGTCGTCACGCTGTTTCGCAAAGCCACAGATCAAACCGAACCCGGGCTTCGTTATCATCTGCCGTGGCCGATTGAGAGCCATTTCCTGGTAGATATCGCTCAGGTTCGCCGCGCAGAAGTCGGCTTTCGCTCAAATGCCGACGACCTCGTGCCGCGCTCAACTCGTAGCGGGGCCGCCCGTTCCATTCCCCAGGAAGCGTTGATGCTCACCGGCGACGAAAACATCGTCGATGTGCAATTGTTCGTGCAGTATCGCGTACAAGACCCAGTCCAATTTCTCTTCGTCGCCTACGATCCAGAATCGATTTTACACACGTCAGCCCAGGTCGCTCTGCGTAGTGTCGTCGGACAAAACACTATCGACTACACCATGACCGATGGTCGGGTCGAGGTGCAGGAGCAAGTCAAAACCAATCTGCAAAAGCTGCTCGACGACTACAAGACAGGATTGTTGGTGAGCGAGGCTCGGCTCCTGGTCGTCGATCCGCCAGGTGAAGTGCGCGATGCCTTCCACGATGTTGTGCGTGCGTTAGAAGACCGCGAACGTCTCGTCAAAGAAGCAGAAGGGTATCGCGAAGACGTGGTACCAAAGGCGCGTGGCGAAGCCGCGCAGATCGTCCAGCAAGCCGAAGCCTATAAAGCCCAGCGCGTCATTCGTGCTCAAGGCGACGCCGAACGTTTTCGCGCGGTACTCACCGAATACGAGAAGGCCAAACCCGTTACCCGGGATCGGTTGTACTTGGAAAGCATGGAGCGCATCTTGCCGAACATGGAAAAATTCATTCTGCCGCATTCGGACAAAGGCGGCGTCCTGCCGATCCTCCCCCTAAAGGGCATGGGAAATGCGGTGCCCTCTCTTCTGCCAGAGTCGGCCACCGCAGCTGACAACACCAAGAGGTAATCCGATCATGTTACAACTCATCGGCGGTATCATCTTCGCAGCGCTGCTGCTCATTCCCCAATTTGTCTTCACCATTGGCGAACAAGAGCAAGGCATCATCGTGCAGTTGGGTGATCCCAAGCGCATTGTTCAGGAGCCAGGATTGTACTTCAAACTTCCCTTCATCCAGAACCTCGTGCGTTTGGAGAAACGCATTCTCACTACTGACGCGCGCACGGCGGAATATCTGACCCTGGATAAAAAGCGTGTCATGGTCGATCAAGTCTCACGCTGGCGCATCATGCAGCCGCTCGATTTCTTCCGCAGCGTACGAGATTTTGAACGGGCACAAGCACGGGTGGATGACAATATCTCAGCGCGGCTACGGCAGGAAATCGCGGCTCATAATTTTCTCGATCTCGTCCGAGAAAAGCGTGAAGAGATTATGACCACGGTCACCAAAGATGTCCGAGAAACCATCAAATCGTTCGGTATCGAATTAATTGACGTGCGTATGAAACAGGTCGATTTGCCCCAAGAAGTGCAAGCCAGCGTGTTCGCCCGTATGCGGGCAGAACGTGAACGCATCGCCAAGCGCTACCGTGCCGAAGGCGATGAACGTGCGCGAGAAATCCGCGCTGGAGCCGATAGAGAGCGGGAAATTCTTTTGGCGACCGCCTATGAAACCAGCCAAAAACTCAGCGGTGATGGCGACGCCCAGGCATCAGCGATCTACGCCGGCGCATTCGGTCAAGATCCCGAGTTTTATGCCTTCACAAGACGGCTCCAAGCCTACGAGAAGATGCTAGGCAGCGGGACTACCCTGGTGCTCCCGCAAGATTCGGAGTTATTGCGTTACTTGCAAGGTGCACGTTAAGACATCTAAGGATTAAACGGCTGCGTCCCATGAGCGGCGAGCCATTGTTCAAGATCCGTCGCGCTGCGGAAATCGAGCAGCGCTTCACCGAGGGCCTCTAATTGGGACAGGCTTAGTCGAGCAATCTGTTCGTCGAAAACCGCAGATAACACTCCACAACGTCGATGTAAAAGACGGCGGATTAGCGTCACTTCGCCCTCGAAATGGCCCTCTTGGCGGCCCTCTTGATGGCCCTCGGCGAACACTTCTTGGTAAAATCGCGTCTGTTTCAAATCGATGTCGGTTAGCCCAAGCATGCGTTGGATCTCCTGCCGACTCAGCGTCGGAAGCTTATACACCAGGATTGTTTCTACCAGCTCTACTATGGCGTCCTTCTGCCTCTTGTCAACCAACTCTTGCCGCACCCGGCTCACGAGAGCCTGTGCTTCTGTCACCGCTGTCTCTGGCTCGGCCAACACCACGGCCATCAGGTGCTGGGTCAGTGACTGTCGCATTGCTGCCCACTCATCCAAATACACTCGCACGACATGTTCGCTCTGGAGCAACACCCGATAGTGTAGATGATCTCCGGGATCGACCGTCCGGGTGAGATAAATCACCACCGCTCGCCACGGATGTCGAGGATGATGGTGGCGGAGATAGAGGAAGATCTCGGCAAAGAAGCGAGCATAGAAGTCGGGGTCCATTTGGAACTGGACCTCGATGAAAAATAGGGACCAATTGGGCTCATCCGCCGGTGGGGTAAAGACGCCATCGAGCCGAAAGGTGGTTTCTTTGAGTTCCACGGAGGTGAAGCGGTAGGCACTCGCATGTTCAGCTTTCTGCTCGATCAGCTCGAAGAGCAAATCGGGCAGCGTCTGAAACAAGCGATAAAAGAGACTGTCAGTTTTCATGCGAGAGTACTGTTCGCTTATTCCAGCACCCCAGCCGCGGTCAGTTCGGTGATGCGCTCTTCGCTATACCCAAGGAGTGTCTCTAACACGTGCTGATTGTCGCGGCCCATGGTGGCGACGGAACCTCCCACTTGCGCAGGGGTGCGCGACAGACGAAAACGTGAGCCTTCGACTGCCACCGTCCCATACTTCGGATGCGTTAGTTCTACGAAATGCCCACGGGCGCGAAGCTGTGGATCGTCACCGAGTTCGAGCAGATTGCGTACCGCGCTGGCAGGAACGCCACGAGCCTGCAACGCTGACTCCGCCTGAAAAAGATCTTGCTCTTTTGTCCAGGACGCGACCAAGTCGTCCAACTCGTCTTGATACGCTAAACGATCCGCCCGGGTGGCGAAGCGTTGGTCGCGTGCAGCATCAGCACGGTCCATGACCGAGCACAGCGCTTGCCATTGCTCATCGGTCGTGACAGCGATGGCAAGCCAGCGATCTGCTCCAGCGGCAGGATAAACCCCATGCGGGGCATAGTTGAGGTCGCGATTCCCTGTGCGCAACTGCGGACGCTCATTGATTTCGTTATCCAACAGCCCGGTGCTCAAGAAGTGCAACGAGGCTTCGGCTTGCGACAGGTCAATATGTTGCCCCTGCCCGGTGCGCCGTTTGTATTCTAAGGCGGCGAGGATCGCCGACGCATTGAACCACGGCGCAATGTAATCGGTGTAAGCACCGAACGGACCAGCAGGCGGACGATCCGGCCACCCAGCAAGATTGGTGAACCCGACAATAGCGGCAGCGAGATTGCCAAAGCCAGCAAATTGCGCCATCGGCCCGGTCTGCCCCATCAAGCAGGTGCTCAACATGATGATGTCCGGCTTCACGGCACGAAGCGATTCGTAGTCGAGCCCCCACCCACGCATGGCTTTGGGCGAGAAGGCTTCCGTCACCACGTCGGCCCAACGCACCAGATCGAGCAAGACCGCCCGCCCTTCAGCTTTCGCTAAATCGAGGGTCAGCATCGTCTTCCCAGCGTTCATGTTGAAGAACAGACCAGAATTCTCCCCTCCAGGCTTCCCTTGATAGAAAGGGCCAACCGTACGCGTAGCGTCGAAGCGGCGGCTGGATTCCACCCGCACGACCGTGGCTCCGTAATCGGCTAGCATGCGCGTCGAAGCCGGGCCGGCAATCGCCCACATGAGATCAAGAATCTTCACATCCGCTAAAGGTAGCGTGTTCGCCATTATACGACTCCTTTGCGTTGCAACTCGGAGACCTGCGCCTCGGTTAACCCTAACTCGTCCACATACATTTCGCGATTGTGTTCCCCGACCGTAGGCGGACGGCGACGATAGCGAATGGGAGACACACTGAATTTGCCGAACGGTCCCGGGTAACGTACGGCGTGCCCCAACTCGGGATGTTCTAGTGCTTGCCAGTAGTCGCGGGCAGCAAGCTGTTCACTTGCTCGCACCTCGTCAAGGGTCAGGAGCGGGGCAATCAGCAAGCCGCGCTGCAACGCCGCCTGAAGCAGCTCGTCTTTAGTCTTGCTGCGACTAAAGCTCTCGACAATTGTACACAGGCGTTCGTATTCGGCGATCATCTCTGGTGCACCAAAGAACAATGCGCCCATCGCCACCCAATCCTTGTCACGGGTGGCAGCATCACAGAATCCTTCTTCATGCACCCATTCCATCAGTCGCCGCGTGAAGTGTGCCATAGCCGAGCCGAAGAGAAAGCCAATCGAGACGTAGCCGTCCTTGGCTGGCCATACGAGCCGCACCACCACTGGCCCCATCTTCACACCACCGGCGAGGCGGAGAAATTCGCGCTCGCCCAATGGT
Organism: Pseudomonadota bacterium; assembly: GCA_005804965.1. Taxonomy (GTDB): domain Bacteria; phylum Desulfobacterota; class Binatia; order Bin18; family Bin18; genus SYOC01. The sequence continues at coordinate 7,409 of SYOC01000120.1, read as the reverse complement.
GCCGCAAGAATGCCGGACTGTGTGGCCTGCGCGGTAGCCTGCTGGGCTGAGACATCGACATGCTGTCCGCGTCCCGAGCGTTGGCGTTCGTGATGGGCAACCAATGCTGCCACTGCCGCTTGCGCACTGGCATGCGCGTAGCCTTGCGGCACGCTCACCCGCACCGGCGCACGGTCATCATCGCCAGTCAGCACTAAAGGGCCACTCGCGGCCAGAATAATCAGATCACTCTCGGCATAGTGCGCTTTCGGCCCGTCTTGCCCGAACGGAGTAATGGATACGACAACCAACGCTGGATTCATCGCCGCCAAGTCGGCATAGCCGAAACCCGCCTCCGCCAGCACCCCAGGATTCTCAGACTCGATGAAGAAATGCGCACTGGCCACCAATCGCTTGAGGAGCGCCGCACCCTCGGGCGTATGGATATCGAGGGTAATGCCGCGTTTATTGCGATTATGCGCCCACCAGTACAAGGAACGGTCAGGATGAGGTTGATCGTGATAGAACGGTCCCAATTGACGAGCTGGCGATCCGCCCGGTGGCTCAATCTTGATGACATCAGCTCCCAAGTCACCAAGCACTTGCCCACACAGCAGACCGCGCTCCGTCGTGAGGTCCAACACGCGATAAGGACTCAGCACAGATGTCCTCCTTACATAGAAAGAAATGGGAAACCTGCGACGCTTCCCCGGTTCCCGATTTTCCGCCTATCACAAAATCGGCAAAGGCACAGCCGGGGAGCCCGCCAACCTCGGGCACTTGTGGTCATGTGGATAGCGCCCGAGTGCTCGATAGGTCTTCCCAACCTTGGCCTCTGTCTGCTATCAAAGGACAAGTTTGACATACACCCCCAAAAAGGAGCAGCGGGTATGATTATTGGCTACTTTACCGAACGTCCCTATCGCTGGGTGCCTGAAGACGAAGTGCTCAGGAACGAAGGCTTCTTCGCAGTGTCGAATAAGTACTTTGACCGAGAGAAAGCCGCCGACGACTATAACTACTGGCTCGACGAATACTGCTACGCCGAAGAACTCGGCTTCGACGCTCTGATGCTCAACGAACATCACGGCAACCCGTTCTGCATGGGCAGCGTGATGAACGTCGAGGCCGCCATCCTGGCGCGCCTCACCAAGAAAGCAAAGATCGTCCTAATCGGTAATCCCTTGCCCGTGCTCAAACACCCGCTGCGCATGGCCGAAGAACTCGCAGAGATCGACCTCATCTCCCGTGGCCGCTTGGTGACCGGATGGGTACGCGGCGCTGGCAGCGAGCAGTTTTTCAATAACGCGAACCCAGCCTACAACCGCGAGTATTTCAACGAAGCGCACGATTTCATCATCCAAGCCTGGACGCGCCCCGGCCCGTGGCGCTACGAAGGCAAACACTTTCACTACCGCCACGTGAATCCGTGGGCATTGCCGTACCAAAAGCCACACCCGCAGATGTGGATTCCCGGCGTGCTCAGCCCGGAAACTGTGCGGTGGTGTGCAGAGCGTGGCTACCCGTATCTCGGTTTGGTCACGAACCTTGGCCCGACTTGTGACATTTGGGACCTCTATGCCGATGTCGCCGCAGAGAATGGCTACCAAGCTGGTCCAGAGAATTTTGGCTATCTCATGGGTGTCTTTGTGGCAGAAACGGAAGAGAAAGCTCAAGAACTCGGCAGAGGATTTGTGTACGGCGGCGGGGCCAACGCCTTCTCAAATCCCGGGCATACGCTTCCTCCAGGGTACAATTCCAAAGGTGCAATTCGCCTACTCGGGCGGCGTCCTGGTGGCGGCTGGGTGGGGCTTAGTGCCGACCGGCTCAAAGAGATGCAAACCGGCCAGAAAGCGGATGAGGGCAAGAATTTTGACGAGATACGCAAAAAACTCGAAGGAGCCTATCAACGCGCCCAAGATAACCTGCTCATGATCGTCGGTACGCCTAAAACGGTCACCGAAAAGCTCAAAGCGATCTTAAGCGTGTTGCGCAACGGCATCTTCACCGTCTTCCAAGTGCAAGGGCCAGTGACGAACGAAGAGCGCATGACCAGCATGCGGCTGTTCGCCCAAGAGGTGATGCCAGCATTGAAAGAACACGCGAAATCAATCGACCTCAAAGATCCTTTTGAGCGCTATCCTGGGTCGGTGAAACTAACCCCTGGCACGAAGCGGTTGCCAGTAGTTGACCGCACTCCGCTCAAAGACCTCAAGATCGACACCAGCGCGACTGGTGTGTAGCGTAGCCTTCTGCCCAGTCTTGCGAGACTGGGTCACTGCCTCATTCCGGCGCGGTCGGCGACCGCGCCCTACCCAACTACCGACTTCATCCTTCATCCTTTCGCATTCATCATTTCTTCGAAGGAGGGCCTATGAGCGCACAAGTATTAAATATCATGCTCGTTGATCTGTTCCGCTCAGCAGAAGCAATGGCACGCTATGAGAAAGAACCCGACGCCGTGTCCGCCCAGTATGGGCTGAGCGATGAGGAACGAGAACGTCTCAAAGCGAAAGATATGGGCTGGCTCTACACGCAGGGCGGTGTCCATCCCTACATCTTGGTCCAGTATTCTTTCGCCATCCGCTACGAATTGCCGGAGTACCTCAAGCAATTACAAATGGCTACGGGACAAACAGGCCCAGGGCATTAACCGTCTTCGGAAGGAGAACAACGCATGGCACAACTCGTCGCCGCAATGGCCTCGGTTCATGTTCCTCTACTGACCAGCGCTCCCCACATGGCGAATGCAGCGATGTGGGAAAAGATCCATCACGGGTTCGATACCCTGCGCGAGACGCTGACTACGTCGGGAGCCGACACCTTGGTCGTCATCTCTGACGAACACTTCAACGCGCTCGATCCGCGTCGCTATCCTTCGTTCGGCGTGGTCACTGCCGACAGCGGCGTTGGCCCGGTAGAAAACTGGCTGGGCATGCCGTCGAACAGCATTAAAGTGCGCTTTACGCCAGATCTGGCCGAGACCGTTCTGCGTGAAGGCGTGAGTCAAGGTTTCGACCTCACCCGTTTGAGTGAAGCTGGATTGGAGCACGGGTTTTTGACGGTCCTCAATTTTCTCACACCCAAGTGGGACATGAATTACTTGTGGCTGATTCAGAACTGTGTGCTGCCGCCCCTGCCGAGCGTGAAGCGTTGCTATGAGTTTGGTCGTATGGTGGGACGCGCTATCCGCCAGTGGGACAGCAACCGCCGCGTGGCCGTCATCGGCACCGGCGGGCTTTCACATGCTGTCGGTACCCCGGACATGGGCAAGGTCGATCCCAAGTTCGATGCCAAATTCCTCAAACGCCTGTGCGCCAACAGCCCGTCTTTGCTCAAGATCACCGATGCCGAGATGGAGGCAGTCGGCAATGGCACCCACGAAATTCGCAACTGGGTCGCAGTGGCCGGCGCTGCTGAAGGTGCCAAAGGTGAAGTCGTGATGTACGAACCGATGATGGCCGTAGGTTTCGGCATGATGCGCTTTCAGATGAGCGCGTAAAACGTGCAGTCATGGGGTGCGCACCCGCACCCCTCAAATACTAATCCCCCACCATACCGACACCACGCGACCAAGCGCATACCCGAGCAGTCCAGCCGCGCCGCCGAACCCCACGACTTCGACACCACTCATCAGCAGTGGCCGTCCGGACAGACGTGCCTTCACTACTCCCAGAGCAAAGAGCGCGGTCAGGGCCAGCAGCATTGTCGCCATCAACCCGGAACTTACGGTCAAGAAGAAAAAGGGAATCAAAGGAATCACCGAGCCAGCAACAAACGCGAGGCCAGTGACAAGAGCATCCCGCACCGGCGACCCCAACCCTCCGGGGATCAGCCCTAACTCGAAGGAGCCCAGCAAGTCCATCATGATGTTTGGATGCGCCGCCACTCGTCGTGCGACATCAACAGCATCCCGTCGCGACATACCGCGCCCGACCAACGCAGCCAGCAATTCCGCCATCTCCTCTCCTGGCTTCTCGGCAATCTCTTGCTGCTCGCTAGCTAATTCAGACTCGTACAACTGATGTTGAGCACGAGAGGCCAAGTATGAGCCTACCGCCATCGACAAGGCACCGGCTGCCGCCGCGATCGCCCCGGCTACAAGCACCACCACATTTTGTGTCGTCGTCGCGGCAATGCCTGCCACCAGCGTCGTCGTCGAAATCAACCCATCCTGACCACCGAAGACCACTTCGCGAATCCCGGCGAGGCGCGAGATACGAGCCCGCTCGCCTTCGAGTTGTTCAAGAATGCGCTTGGTCGTCGCTCGATCCGCATTGGGCGTTGCTTGTGTGTTCCCGTTCGGTGTTTGCGTCCGAGCGGCGACAGGGACATCATTCGGCGTAGACTCACGCTGCGAGGACACACCTGCTGCGGGAGGATCGAAGTGAAGCGGGCGTACGCCGGTAGGAGACTCCAGCATGCTCAAGGCACGGCGAAACGTACTTTGATGACGTTTCTCGCGCTCTAGCGCCAAGCGAAACGCGGCTAACGCTTGCGCATGACCTTCTCTCTCCGCCTCAGCGATCATGCGCGGATAGCGCTGCTCGATTTCTCCGGTCTCTCCTAGTGCCGCCGCACGTAGGTTCTCTGCCGTGGACCCAATAGCGCCCAGCGCGGATAACAACGAATACGCATGCACGGCCTCAGCCCCAGCCGCCTCGAAAAAGAGCTGGGCAATCTCAGGATGTCCTTCTTGTAGTGCACGGATGCCAAAAGCGGTGTAGCGCCGATTGGCATCAGCCTCGCCCGCCAGTGCCACCTGAAGATTGACATTGGTTTTCGTTTCGTTGGCCATTGGCGCTCCTCCTTACACAGCAGTACTCTGCCCCGTCTGCTGGCGAAGAGCAAGGCAACTCCTGCGGCCACGGTCACGCGTGCAATGGACAGAGCACAGCAAACCTGTCAGAGGTGAGAGCAAAAAAGGGAAAAGCTTATGGAACGCGAGCTGGTCAAAATCTACGACACATCGTTGCGCGACGGTCTGAGAAACTCGGGGGTAGTCATGACGTTAGCGCAAAAACTGCGCTTTGCGCGGCAACTTGAACAACTGCGCGTGGACGCAGTCGAAGTCGGCTACGGCGGGCCGTCGCAGCTCGACACCATGCAGCAGCTCGCGACCGCGTTGACCCAACCCGTCGTCTATGGACTCACACGAGTTAACATCAAAGACGTGGATCGCGTGCTTGCAGGGATCGGCCATGCTAAGCAGCCGGGTGTCAATATCTTTAGCCCCACATCCAACGACTTTCTCAAGAAAGCGAAAAAGAGCTGGCAAGAAGCGATTGATTCCGTCGCTGCCGCAGTGACACATGCGAAACAGCATGTCGATCACATCACCTTTTCTGCCCAAGACGCCTCACGCGCTGATCCCGTGCTCCTGGTCAGAATCTGCAATGCGGCGATTGCCGCCGGTGCCACCACGATCTCGATTGCCGACAGCGTCAGTTACGCTGTACCCGCGCAGTTCGGGATGTTGTGTCAGTTCCTGCATACGCAAGTTGCCGACGCCCAGCGCGTCACGTGGAGCGTGCATTGCCATAATGAGATTGGACTCGCGGTGGCCAACTCTTTGGCCGCGATTGAAAACGGGTTTCGCCAAGTCGAGTGTACAGTCGATGGCATCGGTGAAGGCCAAGGCAACACCTCGCTCCAACTCCTGGTGCTCGCGCTGCGCAACCGCCACGATGTATTCAAAACTGTTACGACTGCTGTTGCCGTCGAGCATTTCCCCGAAGTCAGCCAGTTACTCAGAGAAGCGGCATGAGGGATGCCATGAACGACCAACAAAATCTTTTCCCTCCCCCGATTGTCGAGGCCATCCAGCGCGACACAGTTGCTGCTGGGTTTCCCATGGCTTCAGAGCCGCAGACTGGCAGTCTGCTCAGAACTCTGGCAGCCACCAAGCCAGGAGGGACGTTTCTGGAGTTGGGTACCGGCACGGGACTCTCGACCGCATGGATTCTTGATGGGATGGACCAACACGCGCGGCTCACGACGATGGACAACGACGAGACCGTGCTGACCATCGCCCGGTGTCATCTCGGGCACGACCCGCGTATCGCGTTTCATCTTGCCGATGGCGCGGCGTTTCTGGCATCTTTGCATGGGCAAACGTTCGACTTTATCTTTGCCGACACTTGGCCAGGCAAGTACAATCATCTCGACGAAGCCCTAGCGTTGGTGAAGCCTGGCGGGTTCTACATCATCGACGACATGCTACCGCAGACCAACTGGCCGGCGGGTCACGCGGCCAAGGCCGCAGATCTCATTGCCACCTTAGAGCAACGTGCCGACTTGACCATCACGAAGTTGAGCTGGGCGTCGGGGTGGATTGTCGCAGCGAAGAAATAGCTCGTCGGGGCGATTCCTGAATCGCCCCGACCGTTTCGGGACAAGGCCATCCTTTCCTCGTCAGGCCAGGATTGCGCGACCCGGAATCCAGGATCATACGGCCAGAGCCGCTACGGTTTTGGCTTGCACTCCCTACGGTGTCACTAACTTCTTTCCCTTGGCTGCGGACTTCCACGCTTGCTGATTCGCTCTCAACTCATCGCCAATCACGATGCCACTGGCAATCAGCCCCGCGTCTGGATCAGTCAGCTCGGCGTCTTTGATGCTGACCGCCACTTCATAAAGTCCTTTCTTATCATCGCGCTTGATAGTCACCTTCTCCTCTGCCTCTGGATCACCTAACGAGTTATCTTTGGCGTCCTTGAACGACCATGTGGTCCCCTTCTTATTCACCTTCCAGCCAGCCGAGTTGGGCGGAATGGCAAAGCATTCAATACTCCCATCAGCATCAAAAAAGCTAATCGCCACTCCATCGACAGGCGGATCAAGCGAGACTCCAGCCGAGGGAAAGTTCGCCTTGAGGGTAATACTATCTTTGTCGGGATCAGGGTCGAGGGAAAAGCTCCCTTTGGGGACAGTCAGCGGACTCGTCGGCAAACAATCGGGGTCCAGCAAATCGGCAAAGCCATCGTTGTCATCGTCCAGGCAGTTGCCGCAGACTTCTTCTTGCGGATCGCAGGCATCACCGACTCCGTCATTGTCGGTATCCTCTTGGCCGGGATTCGTCACCAGCGGGCAGTTATCACTACCATCGACCACGCTGTCATTGTCATCATCAGGATCGCAGACATCACCGAAGTCGTCTCCATCCAGGTCAGCTTGATCCGCGTTGGCAAGGACCGGGCAGTTATCGCTGCCATCCGCGACGCCATCGTTCTCGTCGTCAGGATCGCAAACATCACCCTGCGCATCCCCGTCCAGATTGGCCTAATCGGCGTTAGGATCATTGGGGCAATTATCCAAGGAGTCCACAATACCATCACCATCTCCGTCGCTGCCAAGTTCAAATGCGCCAATGTCACAGGCCACGCCTTGCGGGCGGGCAACGCCGCGCTGATCGGTAGTTGGACAGTCCG
>SYOC01000119.1 GCA_005804965.1 Pseudomonadota bacterium | reverse complement strand
GAATCAACAGCTACGCGGCGCCTTGGGCCGGCGTATGCAGGGGCTTATTGATGCGCTGGTCGGAGTCTTGGCGAAAATAGAGGCCTATATCGACTTTCCGGAGGAAGACCTGCCCCCGGAGGATCGCGATGAAGTTTTGCGTGAGATTCGTTGTATAATATTGGAGAATAATAGATTAAGTGCTACTTCGCGCTATGGCGAATTACTGCGAGACGGAATCAAAACAGTCATCTTAGGCGCGCCGAATGCGGGGAAGAGCAGTTTACTGAACCGGTTGATTGGGAAGGATCGGGCACTGGTAAGTTCGGAACCCGGTACAACGCGTGATTTTATCGAAGAGAGGATTATCGTCGGCCCTCACTGCCTTCGGCTGATCGATACGGCGGGTTTCAACCCCTCCCCTGCCCCGCTGGAAAAACTCGGCATGCTGAAGACGCTGGAGCGGGCACTGGAGGCTGATTTGATTCTTGTCGTGCTTGATTCCTCGGAGCGGGCCGCCCCACCCTTTCCGCCGGGTTTGCTCGAGAAATTTAAGGCCTCGACGACTATCATCGTGCTCAACAAGACGGACCTGGCGCCGGACGCGAAACCTTCGTTTACGCTTCCAGGGGCGGCGGTCGTGGCGGTTTCGGCGTTGTCCGGTTTGGGTATCGACGACCTGCAGGCGGCAATTGTCGGCTTGGCTGACAAGGAAGCTCACAACCCACAGGATATGGTGGCGATCAATGCCAGGCATGCAAACGCTTTGACCCAGGCGCAAGCGTGGCTGGCCGCGGCGGAGCGCAAGCTGATCGCCAACGAGCCAATGGAGTTGGTCGCGAGTGATCTGCGCGGCGTCATGGGTGCGTTTGGCGAGATTACCGGGCGGATCGACAATGAAAGGATGTTCGACCGGTTATTCGCGACGTTTTGCATTGGCAAATAGCGCGCTTGCACCGGTCGCCAGGCTCGGCGAGATCGGTGCGTTTGGCGACGCAGTGCATGTCTAACGAAAACAAACCCTTTGATGTAATTGTTTGCGGCGCCGGCCATGCGGGCGTCGAAGCGGCGCTGGCTGCGGCGCGGATGGGTGCGTCAACGTTGCTCTTGACCGGCAACATCGATACGATTGCGCAGATGAGCTGCAACCCGGCCATCGGGGGTCAGGCCAAGGGACAAATGGTGAGAGAAATTGATGCCTTGGGTGGCGAGATGGCCATCACAACGGATGTGACGGGAATTCAGTTTCGGCTGCTAAACGAATCCAAGGGCCCGGCGGTGCAGTCGCCGCGGGCGCAGTGCGACAAGAAAGCCTACCAGTTTAGACTCAAACATACGCTGGAGTTGCAGCCAAATTTGCAGATTTTCCAAGCGACGGTCATAGGCCTGATCTTCAAGGACGGACGAGTGGTTGGATGCCGGACCAATCTGGATGTCGAGTTTTACGGTCGAAGCGTGGTGGTCACCACGGGGACGTTTTTGCGAGGACTGATGCATATCGGTCAGAACAAGAATGAAGGTGGGAGGCTAGGGGACTTCAGCGCGAAAACGCTGTCGGCGAGCCTGAATGAGGCGGGAATAGAACTGCGTCGGCTCAAGACGGGAACGCCTCCGAGATTGTTGGGGCGGAGCCTTAACTTTGCGGCTATGCAGGAGCAGAAGGGCGATGTGGAGCCGACGCTCTTTGCGTTTCACGACACCCGGGATAAAGAGGAATTGTTCCACGTGGAACATACGCGCGAGACTCGTCTCGGGTGGACTCCCGGATGTGAACAAGTTTCGTGCTGGATGACGTACACCACGGCGGAGAGCGCAGCCATCGTCCGTCGCAACCTGCATCTCTCAGCCATGTACAGCGGAGAGATAGAGGGCGTTGGGCCAAGGTATTGCCCAAGCATTGAAGATAAATTTGTGCGGTTTGCAGACAAACCCCGGCACCTGCTTTTCCTCGAACCAGAGGGTAGGGCGACGAACGAATTCTATGTGAATGGCTTGTCAACAAGTCTGCCGTTCGATGTCCAGCTGGAGTTGGTCCACAGCATTCCTGGCCTGGAGAAGGCGGTGCTGCTGAGGCCGGCCTACGCCGTCGAATACGATTTTGCCCCACCCACCCAGCTCTTTCCCTCGCTGGAGTCGAAAAAGGTCGAGGGGCTTTTTTTCGCCGGCCAGATCAACGGCACGTCAGGCTATGAGGAGGCGGCAGCCCAAGGGCTGGTCGCGGGCGTCAATGCGGCCAACAAGGTCCACGGCAAGGCACCGCTCCTTATCGCGCGGCACGAGGCATATATCGGCGTGCTGATTGACGATCTCGTCAACAAGGGGACCAATGAGCCGTATCGGATGTTCACGAGCCGGGCGGAGCATCGTCTTCTTTTCAACCACGGCAGTGCGGAGTTGCGGTTGGCCCACCACGCTCGGGCGTACGCACTTGTCTCTGCTTCGCGACTAGGACGAATTGAAGCCAAGCGCGACCGAATCGAGCGTTGGCTGGTACGACTGGAGCGAGAGCGCAGCTCCGTCGAACCCGGCACATGGGCTGCCGCGATTCGCCGCGATCGTATTGGAGCGATCCTGCCTCCCGAACTGGCCAGTGAACCACGCGCGCTGCGTGAAGAAGTTGTTTACCGTATTGCCTATCAAGGGTATCTAGCGCGGGAGGCTCACCATGTCGAAAAGTTGGCGCACATTGAAAAAATTCGCCTTCCTGTGGCAAGTAACTATATGAAT
>SYOC01000118.1 GCA_005804965.1 Pseudomonadota bacterium | reverse complement strand
GTTACTTCATGGTTGGTGTGGTCGGAGTCACGGGCACCGGGGTTCCCACGGTCTTGGCGACCGCTTGGGTCGGAGTCGTGGGCACGCTCGCCGACGGCATGGTTGATTTCACAGTTTCGCTCGCGGTGCTTTTGCCATGTTCGACCGTTTTCTCTCCGGTGGACTTCACGGCATCTGACAGGGTTGCCGCCGGTTTGTTCTCGGCCACAGGCTCAGACTTTTGCTCGGGGGCGATGGCTGGCTTTTCCATGCTCGGCTCGGAGTCTGCCTTCACTGAAGGTTGTGTTGGCGACGAAGCCGGTAGAGAGGTTGGCACATTCTCAGTTCCACTATTTACGACGGGCTTTCCAGCCTCAGGGGCAGGGGCGTCAACAGATGTATTTTCATTTTTGACTGTATCGCGGGCGAAACTCAGGTAGGTCATGCCAGACACCATGACGACAGCAGCAGCAAAGAAAGCAATACGTTTCATCGAACTTTTCCTTTCGTGTCTCGATCACTTTTGTGAGTCGAGGTCAGGGGTTGCGGTTTCGGTCGTCTTTCCTTCCGGGAATTCCCTGTTCGTCAGCGCTTTCTGCTGGAACAAAACACAAGGCTCAAGTAGAAGTTGCGCGAGGGTTCCCAGAGGCGATAACATGGCCACCATTGGAGAATGACGCATGCGACGTATCCGTGACCTGCGTAAATACGAATTGCCGGACACTCTGCTGGAGATTTGGACGCAACAACAAGGCGAGTTTCTGTTGCCCGTGCAAGAAGTGGCGGTGCAACGCTATGGCTTGTTCGAGGGGCAGAGCTTGGTGATCTCTTCTCCTACGTCGTCGGGGAAAACCTTTGTCGGGGAAATGGCTGCCATGCGTGCGACCTTCGCTGGCAAACGGGTGCTGTACCTAACGCCACTGCGGGCGCTTGCCTAGGAGAAATTCCATACTTTCCTCTCACTCTACGCCAACTACGGCGTCAAAGTCGTAGTTGCCACCCGTGACCATCGCGAGTTCGATCACGACATCGAGCAAGGCGACTTTCATCTCGCCGTGCTTGTGTACGAAAAGCTCACGCAACTGCTCGTGCGCCAACCCCATCTCCTGCGCAGCGTCGCTCTTGTCGTGGTAGACGAATTGCAAATGCTCGGCGACCCAGAGCGTGGCCCGGGACTCGAACTCTCACTGGCCAAGCTGCTTGCCTCACAACCGCGCCCGCAACTGCTCGGACTTTCTGCCGTGCTGCGTGAAGCCCAACAAGTCGCAGAATGGCTGGAAGCTGATCTGCTTTCGCAGGACGAACGCCCGGTAGAACTCTATCGCGGCGTGCTGTTGGGAGGGCGCTTTCGCTACAAAGCGTACAACAGCGGGGAAGAGGGAGAGCAGCGCTTAGCCCCGACGGAGTCCGACGACCCGCGTGAGGTCTTGTTCGCAAACGTGAAACATTTAGTCGAGCAAAACGAGCAGGTGCTGATTTTTCTTAAAGGGAAGCGCGATACCGTGCAGTGCGCGTTGGCGCTCGCCGAGGCTCTGCAACGGCCGCCAGCACACGCAGCCTTGGCGGCACTGGAGCCGTTGGAAGAAACTTCTCTCAAGACGCAATTGCGGGCAGCGTTCTCCGGTGGCGTGGCCTTCCATCATGCCGACCTGACTTCAGAAGAGAGGGCAGTTGTAGAAACGTTCTACCGCAACGGGGAGCTACGGGTCATTGCTTGCACCACGACTTTAGCCTTCGGCGTGAACTTGCCGGCGACGACAGTCTTCATCGAAGCCGTCAAATGGGACACCGATAAACGCACCGGCGCCGCAATCGAAACCCCGATTTCTTGGGCAGAATACGAAAACATTTCTGGACGCGCCGGACGCCTGGGTTTTAAGGACGAGTTCGGGCGCTCGATCCTCATTGCCACGACCCAGTTTCAAGCTGACCTTTTGTGGCGCAGTTATGTCATGGGTGAGCAGGAACAGTTTTTGCCCGCACCTGGACAGGAAGGACTAGCCGATCGCGTGCTCAACCTCATCGCCTCGAAAGTGTGTCTGAGTAAAGAAGAACTGTACGCCTTCTTTCCCCTCACGTACCTTGGCTTTCAGCAGCGGGGAAAAATGGCGGGGATCACTGCTGCCATCGACAAAGCCTTCGCCGCGTTGGAACGTGCGCAGCTTATCACTGTCGGGAACGATGATCGCCTTGAAGCTTCCACGTTGGGTGAAGCTGCGGCCCGCAAAGGCATTCGTGCAGCTACTGCTGTGCGGCTCGCACGTTTCTTCGAGACCGCTCACGGGCGGGCAATTCCCGAAGTGGAGCTATTCTACTTCCTCAGCCAAACTGACGAGGGGAGAAAGACGCATCTTCCCTTATCGAGCACTGAACATCGTGGGCGCATGTACGAAAGCAAAATCGGTGAATACTTGCACGAACGTGGCGAAGAGCCTGGTGAGGATCTCAAGCGTTTGCTCAATGCTCGCATGCTTCCGACGACACAAGAAACGCGCTCGGCAAAGATGGCGTTGTTGCTCATGGGCTGGGCGCACGGAGAAGAACTCTCGCAGCTCGAAAGTCGCTACCAATGTTACGCCGGTGCGATCCTCACGACTTCAGATGAGGTGAGTTGGCTCGTGGATGCAGCGGCAGAGGTTGCCACGGTCATGGGCTGGAACCCCGCCGAGCGTCTTGCTGAATTAGCCGAGTGTACACGCTTTGGCGTTTCGGCTGCGTGCTTGCCACTCGCCCGCGCCCAGCTCCCTGGGCTTGGACGCGAAGACCTCCGCACTTTGGTAGAGGCTGGGCTCGACTCGCCCACAGCGCTGCGAGAGGCTGACAATGAGGTGTTAGCTCGCTACCTGTCCTTCAAACAAATCGAAACCCTGCGCACGGCATTGCAGTAGCGACAGCCGGGCACCATTTTTCCGTAAGGCTTTTGCATCGTATGACAGAACATTTTCCACCCGCTTTGCTGGCTCAGGCACGTACTATTCTCGAAGCTGAGATGCCATCCCTCGCGACGCCGCTCTTTGCTGCGCTCGACCAAGCTCAGGTTGTCAACGAAGCCGCTGGGCACAGTCTTTATGTCGGCGATCAGCTTGTTGCATTTCGTTCTCAGCACGGAGTCTTAACTTTCTTTGCGCCGCCGATGCTTGCGGGCCGGCAACGACAACGCTGTGCGGCATTCGACCGCAACGGTCGCTCGCTTTTGTTTCTCTACAGGGATGCTGACGGCGCATTCACGCACGGTAAAGTGCGCGGTCTCGACGGTCGCTTCTTGGGGATCGTGCGTGGTATGGGAACGCATTTGGGCTGGGGAGATTCCGACAGCGTGTGGCTTCTTGAGGGTGAAGAAGGCTTCCTCCCTGAACGAACGCTGACGCTGTTTCGCTCTGTTCCTTACGAAGATCTCGACTTTTTGCCGCCGCTCGATAATCCGGTGGCACTGCCGGCTGGCGGCGGCTCTAGCGTGCTCAATGTGCTCGCGCTTTTAGCACTCGATCAAGGAAAATCGCTGCTGCGCTATCGCGGACCGTATCCGAGTGATCGGCTTTTTATCGCTTTGCGTGAGTCCTTTCGCTATAGCGGCGAACCTGGAGTTATGCGTGAACGATTTACTCAAGGTGCCGAAGAAGCTGCCATGCAATTGGAGATGAAAGAAGCCGAGGTCGACTGGGAGCCGCGTCCGCATGACCGTTTTTTCCCGGCGGCCCACACGTGTGTCCAACTGCGAGATGGTGTGGAGAAAGTCTATGATCGTGGCACGGTGTATTATCGCCCCGACCTTGCGGCGGATGCAGCGACGGTGTGGCTCCGGCGCACGGAGGATGGGCAAACGCTGTACATCGCCGGGTTAATGATGCTTGGCCAAGCGTTGGAAGCGCACTTGGTACTTGATGAGGCCGGTAACATTCTTGAGCGCCCGTTGATACGGCGAGACTGGGATATTCGCGGAGGTATGGAGCTTTCTGAAGAATGGAAAGCCACGCTTGTCCGCCTCATCGCGTCCGAAAGTTCCTCGCTCCTACACTCTGCGCTCTGGCCACAGATGGCCGAGTTGACCTTTTTGTGGATGCCACTGCGCGGCAAGTTGTGGACTGTCGAAGGAAACGAAGTCTGGTTGCATGCTGGCATTGCCTTCGTCTTTCGCGACGCGCTGTCTCGCACCAAAAGCGCCGGAGAACGACTCTTGCTTGCTGCTCGCTTCGCCTCTGAACTCGCCCGTTTGATCGGCCCGTTGATACGCATGCGTGCGCAGGAGCACCTGTCTGGACTGTCCCCGCAAGACCAAGAACTCGCCTTACTCTTCACTTCAACCGGCGCTCAGGGACTCTCTGATAACGAGCTACGCAAATTCCTCACCCGGCTGGCACTCGGAGAAGAACTCCCGGTGGTGACGTAGGAAGAAACGATGACGAGCACCCTCGAATGGATTGCTTTTGCTATCGGGACGGGACTATTTCTTTCTCTCGCCGTGCTTGCCCGGGGAGTGACGCGTCACGCGGGGAAATAGGGTGCGGCTTCCAGTCTCATCCTTTTTTCTCCCTTTTTGCTATTCGCACGGTCTGACAGTGCGCCTCGACAATGTGTTCTAGGTCACGCGCATACCCACCGCCGAGGGTGATGACCAGCGGCAGCCCCAGACGATGCGCGAAGTCGTGTACAAGCCGATCGCGCTCGCCTACGCCCTCCATCGTCAACGCGAGCTTGCCGAAACGGTCGCCAGCAAGCACATCGACACCAGCTTGATAGAACAGTAACTGTGGACGGAATCGTTCCACGAGCTGTGGTAGCGCTCGTGCGAGCCGCCCAAGGTACTCCTCGTCTGTTACGCCATCCGGCAAGGCAATATCCCACGAACCGTGCTCCTTACGGGCCGGATAGTTGTTCTCGCCGTGCATGGAGAACGTAAACACCTCGGGATCACCGGCACATAACGCTGCCGTGCCATTGCCTTGATGCACGTCGAGATCGACCACCAGGAAACGCCGCGCCGCGCCATCTGCGCGGAGTCGCCGCATAGCAATGACCATATCGTTGAAAATGCAGTAGCCCTCACCGTGGTCGGCAAAGGCATGATGGGTGCCTCCAGCAAGATTCGCGGCAATGCCTTCCTTAAGCGCTAAACGAGTGGCACCGATGGTCCCACCGATAACGGCGAAGGCGCGACGGACGAGTTCTGGCGACCACGGCAGACCGATACGTAACATTGCCTTCCTCTCAAGAGTGCCGTTCACGAAAGCCTGCACATATTCTGGTGTATGTACTCGCAGAATGTCGTCCAGTGTCGCTGCTTCGGGCTCAATCAACTCTTCGCGACTGAGAGTGGCCTCGGCTAGCAAGCGTGCCGGGACCAGACGATATTTATCCATCGGGTAGGAATGATGACCGATATCGACCGCGTAACAGGCGGAGGTGAAAGCACGCATGAAGTCCTTCTTAGCGAGCTGCGACAACACGTGGTAGGGGCTTGACGCCTTGCGCCGTTGACACCCTCCGCCTGCATACCGTAGAGGGAGAGACCTTGACCGCACATAGAATCGAGGAGGGATTTGTATGGCCGATCTCAAACATCTCGCGCCGACTCCAACCCCGGAAACCAAGCCGTTTTGGGAAGGGGCGAAACGACATGAGCTAATGCTGCCGCGTTGTAAAAGCTGCGGGAAGCACCATTTTTATCCACGGAGTGATTGCCCATTCTGCTGGTCGAACGACCTGGAATGGGTCAAAGCCAGTGGCAAGGGCAAGTTGCATACTTTTTCCATTCCGCAACGTCCCATCATGGGTATTCCTGGTCCCTTCATCGCTGCCATTGTTGAACTCGAAGAAGGTCCGCGCATTGCGACCAATCTGATTGGTGTGGACCCGGACCCAAAGAACCTACGCTGCGATATGGAAGTTGAGGTCGTGTTCGATGATCTCACCGACACTGTCTCGCTGCCAAAATTCCGGCCCGTCAGCAAATCTGCGTAAGAGGAGGTCGCTCATGACAGACTTCAGAAATCTTTCTGGAAAATTTGCCATTGTCGGCGTCGCCGAGTCCGATGAGTTGGGAACCCTGCCGCACAAATCGGCGTTGCAGTTGCACATGGAAGCCGCACGCAACGCCATTGCCGACGCTGGTCTCAAAAAGAGTGACATTGACGGTGTCTTCAGTGCAGGGCGACAGATGTCCACCGAAACCGCCGAGTACATGGGACTGCGCCCGCGCTACATCGACGGCACGATGGTTGGCGGTTGCTCGTTCCTGCATCACGTCCAACACGCGATGGCTGCGATCAACGCCGGGCTGTGCGAGGTCGCGCTGATTACCCATGGTGAGTCTGGACGTTCACGGTTGGCAATGCCGAACATGAGTGCGCCCAAAGATTCTCTCCTCTGGCAATTTGAGGTGCCCTACGGCATTGTCTTTCCCTTTACTGCCTACGGCTTCATCGCCACACGACACATGCACGAATACGGCACGACACAAGAACAACTTGCCGAAGTTGCTGTGGCGACACGTGCCTGGGCGCGACTCAACCCCAAAGCCAATCAGCGCGGTCCACTCACCGTTGACGACGTGATGAAATCCCCAGTCCTTGCTTGGCCATTCCATGTGTTGGATTGTTGCTTGGTGACCGATGGCGGCGGTGCATGTATCGTAACCTCTGCCGAACGTGCCAAAGATCTCAAGAAAAAACCTGTCTATATCCTTGGCACTGGTGAAGGGATGGGACACTGTTGGATCAATCAGATGCCGGACTTCACCGCAGCTACTGGTGCGACGATCTCTGGCCCTCAAGCCTTCGCCATGTCTGGAGTTACACGCAAAGATATTGACGTCGCGATGTTCTACGATGCTTTCACCATCACGCCTATTTTGGCGTTGGAAGATCTCGGCTTTTGTAAAAAGGGTGAAGGCGGGGCGTTTATCGCTGGACAACGCACGGCACCGGGTGGGGATTTCCCGATGAATACCAACGGTGGCGGCTTATCGTACGCACACACCGGCATGTACGGCATGTTCATTATCCTTGAGGCCGTACGACAAGTGCGTGGGGAATGCGGCGAACGGCAAGTCAAAGACGCCGAAGTCGCCTTAGCGCACGGCTTAGGTGGGATCTTCAGTGCTGCTGCGACGATGATCTTGGCGAATGCGCCGCAGGCGTAGCTGCAGGAGAGCGAGCGAGTCGGTGGTAGTCCCCGGCTCGCTCTCGGCCGGCGAATGTGTTCCGAGGTGATGAAGCTTGGAAAAGCATGACCCGGCTTCCAGAATTTTGTTCTGTTCCTACCCCCGTTCTCAAGCTCGTGGCGAACCTTGAGCATGGTCTTGAGCGTGGTATAGTGAACCTCGATAACGCTCAGCCCTCATAACACACGCCATGCTTTCCTCGACGCGCATGCTCTTAATCGGTGTCCAGGCGAAGGACTATATCCGGCTCGTCCAAAGCCTTCGGCATGCCTTGCCAGACTTGCTGATGACGTTCATCACTGAAGAGGCGGAATTGACTCCTGCCTTAGCGCAGGGCGATTTTGCCCTCGTCATTGCCAATGACCAACTGCCTTGGGTGGATGGTCTGACGATCCTACGCTCAGTCGAGTCTCACGCACCCAGCTGTCCAGTCCTCTTCTTCTCTGCTGCTGGGACTATCGAACGAGCCGTCGAACTCATACAGGCCGGGGCAAGCGATTACTTTACGGTAGCGCCAGAGTATGAAACGCGACTCGTGACGGCTGCGCGACTCGCTCTGGAGACATCTCGCCAACAAGGCTCTCCAGGTCCAGATGAGCGGCAAGCTCGTACCCAAAACAGAGACGTGGAGAGCATTCTTGCCAGCGAAGAGCGGTATCGCAATTTATTTGAGAACGCGAACGACGCCATGGTCACGTTCTCCATGGACGGGGTGGTCACTTCGGTCAATCGCGGGTTGGAAGCGATGCTGGGCTGGTCACGAGAGGAACTGGTCGGACAACACTACCGTAAGTTCGTGCCGCCAAATTCGGTAGTGATAGGAGAAGAGCGGACGCAACGATTCTTGGCTGGCGAACGTCTCCCCTCGATTTTTGAGGCTGAACAATTGCACAAAGATGGCCGCCTCGTACCGGTGGAGGTCCGCACCCGCGCGATCCGCGATAAGCATGGCACCCCGATTGGCTTCCAAGGGATTTACCGCGACATCTCTGCACGGAAAGCGCTGGAACGCCAACGCGCTGACTTCTTAGCCATGCTCACCCACGATATTAAAAATCCACTTGGCGTCATTCTCGGCTATAGCGAAATGCTGATCGAAATGATGCACGATCAAGGGCGAACAGAAGAAATCGCCCTCGTGGAGAAACTCAAAAACTGTGCGCTCACCGTTCATTCGCTGGTCAATAATCAGCTTGACCTCTCCCGCATCGAAACCGGAGCCGTGACTCTGGTCAACGCCCCGCTAGAACTGGGTAGTCTGCTCATGCGGGTCGGAAAACATTACGAGGCTGAAGCCCGACGCCGTCAGCTCTCCCTTCATTTCCACCTGCAAGATGCACCGGCCATGGTGCTCGGCGACAGTGTTGCTTTGGAGCGTGTGTTTACGAATTTGCTCCAGAATGCGGTGAAGTTCACGCCAGCGACAGGGCAAATCACCCTCAGCCTGACGCGGCAAGAGACGCTTAACGTGGCTACAGTGGCAGACACCGGCTCGGGAATTGCGCCGGAAGACCTGCCTATCCTGTTCGAGAAATATCAGCGCGCTAAGGCGAATGTCGCCCAAGAAGGCGTTGGGCTTGGGCTCTTCATTGCCAAGCGTCTCGTCGAAGCCCATAACGGCCACATTGGCGTCCACAGCGTGCTCGGGCAAGGCACGAGTTTTCGCGTCACCCTCCCAGCCTTTTCTTTGTGAGTTCCCCTCCGTTGCGGCTGCTCAACCACAGTGCGGCGAGCGGCTGTTGACGAGCAAGCGCTTCGTGTACAATGCGCCGGTATGATCCCGCTGCGCGACGCGAATCCCTCGCAATCGTTTCCGCTCATCACCGTTACTTTGATCGTGGCGAACACGATAGTGTTTTTCCATGAACGTGCTCTCGGCCCAGGACTCGAACAGTTCATTTTGACCTACGGCTTCGTTCCCGCCGTGTATTTTCATTCGTCTTATGTCGATCCCTGGAACTTTCCTGCCCGCTTTGCGCCAATGGTCACGTCCATGTTTTTACACGGCGGGTGGATGCATCTCATCGGTAATATGTGGACATTGTGGATCTTCGGCGACAACGTAGAAGATCGTCTCGGGCGCGGGCGGTATTTGCTCTACTACGTGGGATGCGGGCTTGCGGCGTGTTACCTCCACTACCTCACAGGTCCACGCTCGGGCATTCCTGTCGTCGGGGCGAGCGGCGCGATTGCCGGCGTCATGGGCGGGTACTTCATCTTATTTCCGCGTGCTCGCATCGTCACACTCGTGCCGATCTTCATTTTTCTTCAGATCATGACGATTCCTGCCGTGGTCTTTCTCGCCTTCTGGTTCTTCCTGCAGTTGTTCAACGGTGCGGCAGCGAACGCAGCGAGTTTCGGTGGTGGCGTAGCGTGGTGGGCGCATGTCGGCGGGTTTATTGCCGGGGCGCTGTTAATTCTTCCCAAACGGCGAGAGCAGTATTAGTCTGAATTGTAGGCTCACGAGCATGCAGTTGGCGTCGCCGCCAGGGGGCCGAAGCCATGCTCCTGCTGCCACAGCGCCAAATCCTGCAAGGCACGTTCTGCCAACGCGGCTTTTTTGTCGCGCCCGCGTAACCGCTGCGCAAGGGGAGGGAACAGCCCGTAGTTGGTGTTCATCGGCTGAAAGTCGCGTCGCTCGTCATGGGTCACATACGCTAACATCGAACCTAGGGCTGTGGTGGCCGGGGCGACAAGCAGCGGCTCAGCGTGCGCCAATCTCCCAGCATTCAGTCCGGCAAGAAGCCCCGCAGCAGCCGATTCTAGATACCCTTCTACGCCAATCATCTGGCCAGCAAAAAAGAGATCTTCACGACTGCGAAACTGCAGCGTTGGCTTGAGCAGACGCGGCGAATCGATAAAAGTATTGCGGTGCAAACTACCAAGCCGCACGAACTCAGCCTGCGCTAACCCAGGAATCATGCGGAACACGCGCCGTTGCTCTGGGTAGGTCATTTTGGTCTGGAACCCGACCATGCCCCACAGCGAGCCGGCTTTGTCGTCTTGACGGAGTTGGACTACGGCATACGGGCGTTCACCCGACCGGGGATCGAGCAGCCCCACCGGCTTCATCGGGCCATAGGCCAAGGTCTCTTTCCCGCGCCGCGCCATTTCTTCAACTGGCAAACAGCCCTCAAAATAAATGCAGCGCTCGAAATCTTTCTCGGGCATTTTCTCGGCAGCGAGGATTTCACCAACTAAATGGTAGTATTCGTCGCGCGTCAGCGGACAATTGAGATAATCATCGCCATGATCGTAGCGCGAGGCACGGAAGACGATATCACGGTCAATGGAATCAGCAGCAATGACCGGAGAAATAGCATCGTAAAAATACAAATACTCGCTGCCAAACAACGCCCGCAATTGCTCGGACAACGTTGGGGAAGTCAAAGGGCCACTCGCGACCACCGTCGTCCCTACAGGAAGAGTTTGCACTTCTTCGCGCCGCACTTCGACGAGTGGATGGCTGCTAATCGCGTCGGTGATATAGCGAGAAAACGAATCGCGGTCCACGGCCAGAGCTAAACCAGCAGGGACGCTGGTGGCATCTGCCGCCTTCATGACCAGTGAGCCTAAGCGGCGCATTTCTTCTTTCAGCAGGCCAATGGCGGCACCGAGCGACGCACTGCGCAACGAATTCGAGCACACTAATTCTGCGAATCCGTCGGTACGATGCGCTTCAGTCGCACGGAGCGGACGCATCTCGTAGAGGCGCACAGGAATGCCGTAGCGTGCGAGTTGCCAAGCAGCTTCGCTGCCAGCAAGGCCGCCGCCAATAACAGTGACAGGTTGCATGGGAAGAAAGTGATGAGTGATGAGTACCGAGTCACGAGCCACGAACACGAGTTAGCTGGCTTTGGCGATAGGTACGGCTTCCACCTCGGTGTCGTCGGTCTCCATAGCTTCAAGATAATCGCATTCAGTGCGTAAACAGCGTCGTGTGACGCCAGTGCGTTTGGTGGTTTTTTCTACAATGAACGGTGCCTGACAACGCGGGCAGGGTTCGGCGATAGGGCGGTCCCACAACGCGAAGGTACACTTGGGGTAACGGCTGCAACTGTAGAACATTTTCCCACGCCGTGACCATTTTTGCTGGATATCGCCTTCGTTGCAGTCCGGGCAGGTCACGCCCATGGAGGTGACGGGTTTCCCCATCTTGCGCACGTTACTGCACTCCGGATACCCGGAACAGCCGAGAAACTTGCCGTAACGACCAAAGCGAATCTGCATTGCTTTGCCGCACTTTTCGCAGGTTTCGTCGGTGAGCACTTGTTCTTTTTCCAGCGGAATAATCGTGCCCTGTTCGTCGCGGCGGAAGTTGCCCGTCGATTTACATTCTGGGTATTGCGAACAGGCCAGGAACTCGCCGTTCCTGCCCCATTTGATCATCATCTCCCCGTCATTACAGACATCACAGGTAATGCCGGTCGCTTCTCCTACGCCTTTGACATCGCGCATTTCTTTCTCAGCGCGTTCTAAATCCGAGGAGAACGGCTTGTAAAACCGCTCAATAGCCTTGCGCCAGTCTTCCTGGCCATCCTCAATCTGGTCGAGCACGCCTTCCATACCGGCAGTGAATTCGACGTTGAGGATATCTGGGAAGGATTCAACCAGGAGATCGTTGACCAGCATGCCTAATGGCGTGGGGCGTAGGCGGCGCTGCTCGTCTTCCTGCACGTATTCTTTCCCGAGAATGGTATCCATAATCGAGGCATAGGTCGAAGGACGACCGATGCCCTTCTCTTCCAGCTCCTTGATTAACGTTGCCTGGGTAAAGCGCGGCGGTGGCTGGGTAAAATGCTGATTCGGCGTGATTTGCAGCAACTTCAGCACTTCGCCTTCGGTCAGAGCCGGGAGCTGCTTTTCGTCGTCGTCCTCATCCTCAGCGGTTTTGTCGTCTTTCCCTTCCATGTACACGCGCAGGAATCCGTCAAAGCGCAGCACTTGACCAGTCGCACGAAAGGTACACTGATTGGCCGCGATATCCACACTGGTTTGCTCGAATAGTGCCGGTGCCATCTGACTGGCCATGAAACGGTTCCAAATCAACGTATAGAGGTTCAACTCCTCGCGACTCAAATATGGCGCGACACGGTCCGGGGCATATTCCAACGATGTGGGGCGAATGGCCTCGTGGGCTTCTTGCGCACTCTTGGCCGAGCGATACACGTTCGGACGTTCAGGCACATACTGCGGGCCATAGGTTTCGCCGATGTGCGTACGCGCCGCATTGGTCATATCCGGCGAGATGCGCGGAGAATCCGTGCGCATGTAGGTAATCAGCCCGACCGCGCCCTCGGCCCCGAGTTCAATACCCATGTAGAGCCGTTGAGCAATGCCCATGGTGCGTGCTGGTGAATAGCCCAGCTTGCGTGAGGCTTCTTGCTGCAAACGCGAAGTAATAAACGGTGGCGCAGGATTGCGGCGGCGGTCGCGTTTCTCCACCTTGGCCACCTTCCACGTGGCACCTTGGAGTTGCGCGAGAATCGCTTGGGCTTCTTCTTCGTTGCCAATACGAAAAACTTTATTGTCCAGCCGCTTGTCGCCAACCTTGGCTAGCCGCGCCTCAAAAGTAGGAGGCAGTGCGCCTTCGAGCGCCGCGATGATCGACCAATACTCTTCGGCCACAAAGGCGAGGATTTCGCGTTCGCGCTCGGTCAGCACGCGCACGGCGACAGATTGGACTCGTCCGGCAGATAGCCCACGTCGCACTTTCTTCCACAACAAGGGGCTGATTTGGTAGCCCACCAGTCGGTCGAGCACGCGCCGAGCGATTTGGGCATCATAGCGCTCGCGGCTCAGAGCCACGGGTTTACGAATCGCCTCTTGTACGGCTTTTTTAGTGATCTCGTTGAGGAGCAGGCGATGCAGCGTTTTGCCTTTTTTGTCGATTTTTTCGGCAATATGCCAGGCAATGGCTTCGCCCTCGCGGTCCGGGTCCGACGCTAGATAGATATGCTCTTTGTCCTTGGCGGCTTTGCGCAGTTCGTCAACCACCTTCGATTTGCCGGGAATGACGTGATACTCGGCGGAGAAACCATTCTCGATATCCACGCCGAGCTTGCTCTTGGGCAGATCCATGATGTGCCCGACTGAGGCTTTGACCTGATAATCACGGCCCAAGTATTTCCCGATGGTTTTTGCCTTGGCCGGAGATTCAACGATGACCAAATTTTTTGCCATTGCTACTTCCTACCACGTCCTCTTTTGTCACCGCTCAAAGCGAAATGCGTTCCCGGCAGTTGGGTGACAAGTCCCTGCAATTCCAAACCTAGTAATACTTCCAGCACTCGCGCCGCAGTCAAGCCACTCCCGGCAATCAGCGCATCGACATGTAACGGTTCTTGGTCGAATAAATCAACTAGCATCGCTTCGTGCGGTGCCAGCGCGGGCATAGGAGCAACCGTTCCCGTCATCTGCATCGTTAGGGCTGGCGCAATTTCTTGCAGAATATCTTCGACATTCTCTACGAGCTTCGCTCCATCTTTGATTAACTTGTGTGGCCCTTTGCTGCGCCCAGAGGTAATGGCACCTGGTACGGCGAACACTTCTCGATTCTGTTCAAGCGCGAAACGCGCAGTAATCAGCGACCCGCTGTTTTCCGCTGCCTCGACCACCACCGTTCCCAAAGTCAGGCCACTAATAACGCGATTGCGATACGGAAAATGCACGGCATCTGGCTTACTGCCGAGGGGAAACTCCGAAAGCACGGCCCCTTGCGGTGGGATAGCTGCGGCTAAGGGTCGGTGTTCGCTCGGATAAATGATGTCGAGACCAGACCCCAGCACGGCGATGGTTCTTCCCTTAGCATCTAAGGCTGCGCGATGGGCTTCGGCATCAACGCCACGGGCAAGGCCGCTGACCACGGTGATCCCTTTTTCTGCCAAACCGCACGCGAGGTCTCGGGCCACTCCTCGACCGTAGGCACCGGCAAACCGGGAACCGACAATGGCAATCGCGAGGCGATCCTCGGGGACAAGTGCGCCGCGAAGGTATAGAAAAGGCGGGGGGTCGTGCAAGTGGGTTAAGTTCTCCGGATACTCGGCGTCTGCCCGCGTGACTAAACGCACCCCATGCTTTGCGATCTTCTGGATTTCGCTATCGACGGCCTCCCACTGATCGAAGGAAGCGATGGCACGTGCCACTTCTCCATGCACCCCAGCCGCACCCAGGGCAGCAAAAGAAGCGCTGAGCACCGCTTGCGGCGAGGCGAATTGCGCCAGTAATTCGCGAAACGTGACGTTGCCAACGCCGCGGACCATGCGCAAAGCGATCCAATACCGCCAATTCTGGGCCTGAGTGTTCACTGATGTTTGCCCCTTCATACGCAATCCCACGGCGAATGATTACACAAACTCGGGGACGAGAGCAAATGAGCCTCTCACCACACCCCTACAATTGTGGAGAAATTTCCTCTACGTTCACCCTACTCATTACTCAGCACTCATTACCCAGCACTGCTTTATGCCGACAATCTCACAACTTCTCGAAGAAAAAACCGCGCAGGCCATTGCCGCTGTGACTGGCGCTGCTGCACCTGCACTTGTCCAACCGACCGCGAACCCCCAGTTTGGCGACTATCAAGCCAACGGGGTGATGGCGGCGGCCAAAGCCCGTAAAATGAATCCGCGCACCCTGGCGCAGCAAATCCTGGCGCAGCTTGATCCCACCACGATTCCCGCCACTTGGGACATTGCTGGTCCCGGGTTCATTAATTTTCGCCTCGATCCCGTCTGGCTTGGACGTACCATTGCCGCCATTGCTGCCGACGAGCGCCTCGGTATCGACAGTGTAAGTCAAGCCGAGACCATCGTGGTCGATTTCAGCGCACCAAACATCGCCAAGCCCATGCACGTCGGTCACATTCGCTCGACCATCATTGGTGATGCCCTTTCGCGCGTGCTGCGCTTTCTCGGTCATCGCGTGATTACCGACAATCACGTTGGCGATTGGGGCACGCAGTTCGGCATGATGATCGTGGGCTATCGCACGCTGCTCAATCGTGAGGCATTCGCTGACGATCCGCTCGCCGAGATGGAGCGCATCTACAAGGCCGTGCAAGCCCAAGGCAAGGCTGATCCCGCCGTTGCTGCCCAGGCGCGCGAAGAGCTGGCCAAACTTCAGAAAGGCGATCCAGAAAATACTGCCTTGTGGCACGAGTTCATGGCAGTCTCGCGCCAAGCGTTTGATCGAGTCTACGCCCGTCTTCATGTGGGCTTCGACCATTGGCTGGGCGAGAGTTTTTATAACCCGATGCTGCCGGGAGTCGTGCAAACGCTGCAAACCAAAGGACTAGCACGGCTCAGCGAAGGTGCCATCTGCGTCTTTTACGAAGACGATCCAGAACTGAACGGCACGCCATTTATCGTGCAGAAACAAGATGGCGCATTTCTCTATGCCACCACTGACCTGGCGACAATCCAATATCGCGTCGACACATTCCACGCCGACCGCATCATCTATGTTGTCGATAGTCGCCAACAGCTTCACTTCAAGCAACTCTTCGCTGCCGCCCGCCGCTGGGGGTATGCGCCGCAGTTGGAACACGTTGGGTTCGGCACCATTCTTGGCGAGGATGGACGGCCCATCAAAACCCGCGAAGGCGAGCCGATCAAACTCGCGGCGCTTTTAGACGAAGCCGAAGAACGTGCCCGTGCTATCGCCCGCGACAAGAATCCCAGTCTGTCGGAAGACGAATTGGCCGCCATTGCCCATGTGGTCGGCATTGGCGCGGTGAAGTATGCCGACCTGATGCAGAATCGCTTGGCAGATTATCGCTTCAGTTGGGACAAAATGCTGGCTTTGGAAGGGAACACCGCGCCCTACCTCCAATACGTGTATGCGCGTATCCGCTCGATCTTCCGACGTGGAGAATTGGAAGACTGGCAACCGACTCTTGGCATGGATGTGTATCTGCGAGCACCGGAAGAGTTGGACTTGGCCAAACAGATGATTCGCTTCGGAGATGCCCTGCTCGAAGTCGAGCGCACCAACAAGCCCAACATCCTCGCCGGCTACCTGTACGACTTGGCCACGAAGTTCAATCTTTTCTACCAAGCGCACTCAGTCCTGAAAGCCGAAGAAGAGGCACGTTCGACGCGTCTCTTGCTGTGCCATCTGACTGCACGCTACATCCACAAAGGCTTGGAGCTGTTGGGGATTGAGACGCTGGAGGCGATGTAAGGGAAGAGTTGGGGTAGTGACAGATCAGAAGGGGTCGGGCAACGGGCAGCAGAGGGAAAAAGGCGAAGAGGCGAAAGGGCGAAAAGCAAAAATAGAAACCGATGCCTGATCTCTGCTGCCCGTTGCCCGACTTGAAGGATGGGCAAGAGGCCGAATGGCCTCCTCTCATTCTTATTTGCTGTGAGCAGGGTTCTGTAGCCAACTGCTGAGTTTGTCGATCTCTTCCTTGGCTTCATGCCACATCAGGCGCAACGCCTCATCTGGATTCCACTCGCCAGGTGCTTCCCCAAACCGCTGCTCGTGGGGGGCCGACAGAATGCTGGTCTTCAGAACCGGATACCGATCCACCCACACAAGGACCGGTGAGTCGAAAAAATACTCCAGCGAGGCGCTATACGCGCCTTGTTCACCTTTACGCAGGTCAGGTCTGGTTTGCTCCAGCCTCTTCTCCTTGTATTGCCAGATCTCCTGGGCAGTCTGGTAATGTCCTAGGATGACCTGCACGCCGGCCAGCACGCGCTGTCCTGCTTCCCCCTGGGCGGAGTTTTGCAGCGCCGCAATCTGCTCCTGGGTGCGACGGAGTTTCTGTTCGTACCGGTTCAAGGAACCTGTCATGCGCAAGGCACCAGGGGACGCGACTGCTGACTCAAGCTCGCGCAGCGCCTTCACCGCCTCGTCTCCCAAGGGACGGACTTGGACCTGAATGGATGGAGGAAGCGGCGTCTCCAGCATCGCCTTGAGCGAGGCAACGGCTGCGGCCGCCTTTTTCTCAGGTTCTTCCCACACCGCTCGTTCAAAGACGACCGCCCGTTTCCCTTTCTTGGTATCAATGAGAAGGAGCAGCGCCTTTTTGTCCTTTTTCGCTTCCTGCACCGCCACTTGGTAGCCACGGCAGTTTCTCAGGAGTTGGTTGTTGGCCTGCTCGATCACGTCGCCCACTTGGATCCCGCTCCGGGCAGCAAATCCAAGCGGCTCAAGCGCTGCAACGGAGAGCCCTTGGTTGGAAAGGGGCTCCAGCGATACACCGATGATCTCTCGCTCCTCTTCACACAGGCTTGGGGCCTCTGCTGACCAAGAAGTTGTGACCAGTAAGCCGAGAACAAAAAAAGGTAGACTCCAGCGCAGCACCGCGATGATATAGCTGGCCTAGCGGACAAAGACAAGGAGCAACGGGCGCTGAAATCTATGTTCGCGCATCCTCAAAAGAACACCTCTAGCTAACCCCACAAACGTTTAGACAAGGGGACATTCCTGTGACATAGTGGCGAGATGCTGCTGGCGCAGACAAGGGAACAGGCGACAGGGGGTGGGCAACAGGCAAGTCAAAAATCAAAAGGCAAAAGTCAAAAATAGTCCCGATCCCTGTTGCCCGTTGTCCAGCTTCTGGTTCACGGAAGGGTTTAATACGAAAGACTTGCGATACTCCGACTAAAAACTGCAAACTACGGACTACAAACTGAGGAACACTCCATGCGAATGCTACGCAAAACATCCGATTCCGTGTCTCTCGCCTACGAAATCCAAGGCAGCGGTCCACTCACGGTCTTCCTGCATGGCATCGGCGGCAATCGTACCAATTGGTACAACCAGCTTGAGCACTTCAGCGATCACTTTTGCGCGGTCACGTGGGACGCACGCGGTTACGGTGCCAGTGCCGATTCCCCGCAGCCTCTCAAGTTCAGCGATTATGCCGACGACTTACGGCGACTCCTCGATCACTTGCGTGCCGAGCGTGCGCATATCGTCGGCCTCTCGATGGGTGGCATGATCGCGCAGGATTTTTACAGCCGTATGCCGGAGCGGGTCGCGACGTTGGCGCTCGTGGACACTTCGGCAGGCTTTGGCGCAGCGTCGGAGGAAGAACGACGCGACTTTCTGGCTCGACGCCTCGATCCATTAGAAAAAGGACTCACGCCTAGCGATATTGCACCCGGTGTCGTCCAGGTGTTGGCGTCACAATACGCTACCCCGGCGGCACGCGAGCAACTCATCGCCTCGCTGTCAGCGCTTCGGGTCGAGCCGTATAAACAAGCGCTGCATGCGATTGTGACCACAGATTTTCGCACGTTGGTACCCACCATCGCCGTGCCCACATTAGTGCTGGTGGGAGAAGACGATATCGTCACCCCGCCGCCAGCGTCGGAATTCCTAGCGCGGAACATTCCTGGCGCAGTGTTGGCCAAGATTCCGCAAGCTGGCCATTTGACCAACATCGAGAAACCGCAAGAGTTTAATGCGGCGCTCCGGCAGTTTCTCACGCCACATGCCCAGCGGGCGTCGCACGTCCAGGCTTGACTTCAGGGCCACGACAGCGCTATGGCCAAGACTCAACACTTATTCCTAAGGAGGGATCTCTATGGCAACTCGCGAGTTCGAAGCACAACAACTCCTCAAAGCCTATCGCAAAGGTCTGATCTCGGATGAGCTGTTCGAAGCGCAGATGAAAGACCTAGGTGGACCGAACGGTGGCGGCCTGGACGTGGTGAACGTTCTTATGCATCGCGGTGACGGCTCCAAAATCGCCGCGCAGAATCTGCAAAAAACCGCACAGAGCGAGACGGCGGTGTTTACCCTTCCTGCGAATTTTCGCGCGGACAAAGAGAATTCGCACAGGGGAGATCAGGTTATTTATGTCATCGACGGCAAAGTGACGGCGCGGGTCTCAGGTAAAGAGCAGGACCTCAAGGCTGGCGATCTCCTCATGATCCCTGCCGGCGCACCGCATACGTTGCGTACTGGCGATCAGCCCATGTTTGGCTTCACTATTCTTGCCCCACCCGAAGCGTAACCACAGGAGGGAAACATGAGACCAGCCGCAGTTCAGTCGGCAATGATGCAGTATCCTGGCCAGAACGGCACTCCCATCAATGCCTATCTGAGCCACCCTGAGAAACCGGGACGCTATCCAGGCGTCATCGTCATCATGGAAGCGTTCGGCCTCAATGACCACATCAAAGACGTCGCTCGGCGCTTTGCTGCTGAAGGCTACGTGGCGCTTGCGCCGGACATGTACACCCGCGAAGGCTCGCCAGACCCGAGTAATATCAACGATGTCATTCGCGTGATGTTCTCCGTCGCCGATTCCCAGGCGATGGCGGACTTGGACAGCGGTGCCGTGTATCTGAAGAGCCGCGCAGATTCTAACGGCAAGGTCGGAGCGATTGGGTTTTGTTCTGGCGGTCGCTACACGTTGATGTTCGGCTGCACGAGCAAAAATCTGGATGCGGCGGCGGATTCCGCCGGTGGATTCATCATCCAAGACGAGCACACCCCGCAACGTCCGGTGTCGCCCATCGACATGGTGCCTAATCTCTCGTGCCCGTTACTCGGACTTTTCGGAGAGGAAGACCCGAACCCTTCTCCGGCTCATGCGGATCGGCTTGAAGCGGAGCTGAAGAAGCATGGCAAAGCGTATGAGTTCCGCATGTACCCCAATGCCGGTCACGCTTTCTTCGCTGACTACCGCCCGAGTTATCGCCCTGTAGCGGCGCAAGACATGTGGCATCGGGTGCTCACGTTCTACGGCAAGCATCTGAGCGCATAAGTGATGGCTTACGCTCCCTCCACTAGCGGGGGAGCGAGGCCGCAAACTTGGCGGCATTCTCCCCGCCAATCCGCCCGAACACCGCACCGAGCATGAACCCGGCACCACCAGGATAGTTCAAATAGAAAAACCCGCCGGTCATCTCGCCGGTAGCAAACAGACCGGGAATAGGCCGCTCTAGATAATCGATGACCTCGGCGGCAGTGTTGATACGAATGCCACCGAAGGTGAAAGTGATGCCGACCGTTGCCGGATAGGCTACGAATGGCGGCCGCTCAAGACGGGTTGCCCAGTTGGTTTTCTCTGGCCGCAGCCCGGTCGTGTGTTTGCTGTCCAAAATATCGGGGTTGAACGTTCCTTCTTGTACCGCAGCGTTGTAGGCGCTGACGCTGGCAAGCGCCGTCTCTTTGTGAAAACCGAGCGCACGATAGCGTTCAGCAATCCTGTCCATCAACGTCGGCAGCGTGTCGGCCACAACCGGAGTGCCGGTGTTGTAGCGTGTTTCAAGCAACGGCACGGTGCGCTGGTCAAAAATCTGGAATACTACGGCGCTGCGTTGTTGGAGAATTTCCCGGCCCATCTTCGCATAAGTGTACAGATTGAAGTCGGCACCTTCATCGGTGAAGCGTTCGCCGTCAAGGTTGACCATCACCGAGAAAGGGTAAGAGAGGCGATTGGTCTTGTCGGTCAGACGTAGCTCGCCATAAGTCGGTGCGTCGGCATCAATCGGTGTGGCATGACAGCCTGACCATTCGCCGTAGCTTTGCGCACCGGCAGCCAGCGCGGCGCGGGTCATTTCGCCGGTGTTGAAGCGCGACCCACGGACTTTCACCAAACTCCAGTGCGGACCAAGGTAGGCTGTGCGCATCTCTGGATTGGCCTGGAAGCCGCCGCTGGCCAGCACGACCGCACGGCACTGAAGGACCTGCACTCCCTCCGGCCCCCGCACTTCAACAGCCGAGATGCGTCCGCTCTGGTCAGTCGTCAAGCGCTGCGCGTGGGTTTCATAGCGCACCGTCACGCCAGCGTCATCGGCAATGCGGAACCACATACTCGACAGCACCACCCCTTCGCCTTTGACGCGCAAAGCCGCGCCACTCGCGAGTTTGACGCGGGTAGAGCCGGGCACCGTCACCGCTCCGACCGCGCGGTTGAACTCCCACGGGATGCCGAGATCAGCCATCCACTGCACGGTCTCGTAGGAACGGTCGATTAACACCGCACTGAGTTCCGGGTCGGCGCGCCCACCGGTCACGCGCTCCACGTCTCTGTGGTAGGCCGCTGCAGGATAGGGATCAAGGGCAACGGTCTCCGGGTTGTCGTTCTCTCGCACCAACGGAATCAGGTCCTCAAGCCCTTGATAGGTGCAGCGGAACAAGCCGCCAGAGAAGCGGGTATTGCCACCGCGCAGTTTCTGTGAGGCTTTTTCTAAGACGAGCACCCGTGCTCCCTGGTGTCGTGCCGCTAGCGCAGCGGCAAAAGCGGCATTCCCGGCACCCACGACGATCACATCGAAATTGTTGTCTTCTGCGAATCCTGCCACGTACGGTCCTCCTTGCCTTCCGTGGCATTACAAACAAAAAAGCAGCACGCCGTCAATTCGTAGAGAGGTCGCAGAGAGGTCGGAGGTAAGCTGTGAAGATCGGAAATCAGCAGGTCGATGTCTTGCTACTGTTTTTAATCTTCGTTCCTGTCGCGATGATTCTTGAAGTCTTGCATGTCGATCCAGCTGGCGCTGGCTTTTT
>SYOC01000117.1 GCA_005804965.1 Pseudomonadota bacterium | reverse complement strand
CGAAAGCCTCGCCAGCGGCATCGTCGCGGGTCCCGCCGACAAGGCGATAATCTCCCAAACTACGCGCCCAATATAAGCTGGTGTGGCCGCCAGACACCACAAGACAGAGGAAGGGAAATTCGACTTGGTGTTCGAGGCAGACGGCCAACAGATGCCCTTCAATGTGATTAACACCGATAAGCGGGAGGTTTCTGGCTACTGCTAACGCTTTGGCCAGGGATACACCAACGAGCAAGGACCCGACCAAGCCTGGGCCACAGGTGACGGCAATACCATCGACAGCTTCGAGTTGGACACCAGCAGTTGTGAGTGCCTGATCGAGCACTGGCAACACGTTTTGCATGTGATGGCGCGACGCCAGCTCAGGCACGACTCCGCCGTATGGACCATGCACCTCGTCTTGCGATGAAACAACACTACTCAAGACGGTAGCGCCGCGTAACACCGCCGCCGCTGTGTCGTCGCACGAGGTCTCAATACCAAGAATAAGAAGTGGGCTATTGGGGGACAGCATCGTTGGGGGCAACTTCGTATTCTGGAAGGCGGGCTAGCGCACTCAGGACTTTGAGATTCGAGGGATGAAACCGCAAAGAATGGTGATAAGCTGCCCGGGCTTTCGGATAATCTTGCAAATCCTCATAGACCGTTCCCTTCACCGTCACGACTTCGCAGAGCCAATCCACGTCCGTGCGCGGGAAGAGCAATTCTGCCTTTTGCAAAAAGGCAAGCGCATGAGTAAGCTCGCCACGAGCAAACGCGATACGCCCTAAGAAATAGTAGCTGTAGGGCAACTGCGGAGCCAGACTGACAGCTCGCTCGAATTGTTCTCGTGCCAACGCCCAATCCTCGCGGTCGAAATTTTCTTTTCCGTCTTCGACGAATTTGAAAGCCGCGAGGTCACGTTCGGAAAAAATCGAGGCGGCAGGCAGCGCAGGCATTCCAATGACCGCCGGTGGCGTTGCGTCCCATTCCAGCGGGCGAGTCATGAAAGGAGGAAGCGGCACCGGTTCCGGCAAAGGCTCGACCGGCCACGGCGAAGCTTGCAGCGCAGAGGGCGAAGCTGGGAGAGTCTCTAGTCCTGGAGTGTCCGCAGTCTCCGGTTCCTGAGGTGACGCGGTCTGCGGTATTGACGTTTCCTCATCGGTCTCTGCTTCGTCACTATCAGATTCGGGAGACAAACTTTCTTCATAGAGGCTGTCGCTTGGAGAAGCTGACGGCAAGGCTTCTTCGTCTTCCGTGAAAGTCGACTCTTGGGTATCTGATTCTTCGTCCTGAACGGGCACAGAGTCCGAAAAATCATCGTCTTCTTGCGCGAGGAGGGGAAGTGTCCCAACACTAGAAGTCAGCGCAACAGCAACAAGCAGCCAGAAACATCTCCGCATCATGTTTAGAAAAGCCTCCACCACTGCTTCTTCTCTCCCCCCCGTTGAAGAGGAGCAGGGGAAGGAGAAGCGGAAACCGAGGACGAGGGAGTCGCAGGTAAAGCTGTCGGCATTGATGTCGATGCTGACGGAAAAGCAACGACAGCAGAAGTCGGTGCTCCGGAAGGTACGAATCCTCCCCCGGCCGAGGCCTCGACAACGAAAGGCTCATCCTTCTTATAAAAGGCTTCGGCTCGCACTTCCGGGCAAGCATCCGCGCCTTGCCCCTCTTCCACGCTTGCACGTTTCACGCGGATGCCGGGTGGCGGGAGAAAGCAGGCAACAGGTTGCTCTTCGGTGGCGTGCTTCATGAATTCTGTCCAGATGGGTAGCGCGGCCTGTCCGCCGGATAAATTGAGCGAGGCACGTTGATCAAAGCCAACCCACACTACCGCAAGTAAATCTGGCGTAAACCCGACAAACCACGCATCGCCATAGTCGTTCGTTGTCCCGGTCTTCCCCGCTGCCGGCCGCAAGAATCCCATCCGTCGTGCTTCCCGTGCCGTACCGTTTTCAATCACCCCTTCCATCATATGGGTGATCATATAGGCCACTTCCGGCGGTACGGCCTGCTCGGCCTGGACGAATTGGCGTTCTAGCACAATACCTTCGGGATTGACGATTTTTTTGACTGGGACTGGTTTCACCCGAATCCCTTGATTTGCCAGGGTACTGAAAGCCACCGCGACCTCGTAGGGTGTGACTTCCGAAGCTCCGAGCACCATCGAAGGATATAGTGGAAGGCGACTGACAAAGCCCATGCGCTGCGCAGTGTCGCGAATAGGTTTCAAGCCAACCTGTCGTGCAAGTCGGGCAGTAGCCGAATTCAGAGACTGCTCCAGGGCACGTCGTAGTGTCACATTGCCATAATAACGGCGGCTATAATTTCCTGGGCTCCAGACTTGGTCACCAAACGCCCATGAGAATGGAGCATCGAGCAAGCGGCTGGTGGGCAGAAATCGCCCTTGGCGTTGTTCATACTCCCTGGCTAACGCTGCTAAGTACACCATCGGCTTAAAGACCGACCCTGGTTGACGGTGCGCTTGTGTGACGCGATTGAACTGGGAGGCTTGGTAATCGCGCCCACCGACCATCGCGAGAATTTCTCCGGTTTGGGGTCGCATGGCGATCAAACACGCCTGCAAGCGATCTTCTGGT
>SYOC01000116.1 GCA_005804965.1 Pseudomonadota bacterium | reverse complement strand
GTCCGGTGGCAGAGATCGCGGCCATGGTGCGACCATGAAACGACCCGAACGTGGTAAGAATCTCGTAGCGGCCATCGCGCTTGTCGCCGCCGTATTTCCGCGCCAGTTTGATGGCGGCTTCGTTAGCCTCGGCACCGCTGTTACAGAAGAAAACTTTGTCGGCGAAGGAGTTCGTACATAACGCTTGCGACAATTGCGCTTGGGGAATGGTGTGGTGCAGGTTCGAGATATGCGTCAACGTCGAGACTTGATCGCACACCGCTTTAACCACAGCCGGGTGGCATTGCCCCAGGTTCATGACCGCCAAGCTGGCGAAAAAATCCAGATATTCCTTGCCGTCGGCATCCCACAGCCGGCAGCCTTGACCGCGCACGAAAGCAACGGGGAAGCGTGCGTAGGTGGTGCAGAGATACTGAGAATTGAGATCGACGATACTTTGATTGGTTACGCTGTCCATCTGACCACCTCCGTGCCGATGCCTTCTTTAGTAAAAATCTCCAACAACGTCGCGTGCCGCACACGGCCATCGATAATGTGCGTTTTCTTGACGCCACCGTGCAACGCCGCCACGCAGCACTCGACTTTGGGAATCATGCCCTCGCCGATGGTGCCATCTTTGATCAGGCGTTCGGCTTCCGTGCTCCCCAAGGTCGGGATCAGGGTGTGAGACTTGTCTTTGATGCCTTCGATATCGGTGAGTAGGATCAGCTTCTCTGCTTGTAGCGCCTCGGCAATTTTGCCGGCCACAAGGTCGGCGTTGATGTTGTAGCTTTCGCCGCTTTCGCCGACTCCCACTGGGGCAATCACCGGAATAAAATTGGCCTCGGTCAAAGCGTTCACGACGCGCGGATTCACTCCTACCACTTCGCCAACTTGGCCGACATCATGCGTCGTCGGTGGCTTGCCTTCTTCTTCGACTGTCACGAGCATCTTGCGTGCGACAATCAGCTCACCGTCTTTCCCGCTCAGGCCAACGGCTTTCCCGCCTTGGCGGTTAATCAGCGACACGACCTCTTGGTTGATCTTACCCAGCACCATCTCCACCACATCCATGGTTGCAGCGTCGGTGACACGCATGCCGCGCACGAAGCGCGACGAGATTCCCAACTTTTTCAGCATCTCGCCAATTTGTGGCCCACCTCCGTGCACAACCACCGGGTTGATACCCACGTATTTGAGCAACACGATGTCCTGAGCGAAGCGCTGCTTCAACTCTTCGTCTTCCATGGCATGCCCGCCATATTTGATGACGAACGTTTTTCCAGAGAAGCGCCGAATGTACGGCAGGGCATCGAGTAAGGTGTCGGCTTTATGTATGAGCGCGTCCACGGCACCCTTCCATTTCGTAAGAAAGTAGGAGTCTTATGCCCTGGAACTCCCGATGGGTCAATGGGATTCGGACAAGGGGGAAAAGGCGAAACGGGAAAATGGGCAATAGGAAGAAAAGAAAAACGACAGACTCCTTTTTTCGCCCTTTTCCCTTTTCACCACTTCGCCTGGCCTTGCAGTCTATTGCCTAGGCTTGTTCTGGCTTATAATACCCGACCATGAAGTACATCACGACATTCTGCGGCGTGTTCATGTTTGGTGTTGTAGTCGCCTCCGCCGATCTCTATCAGTGGACGGATGCCCGAGGCGTTCTGCATGTGGTCGATGACCTGAACGCTGTGCCAGAAGAGTATCGTGGTCAGATACAAACGCATTCGGCACCCAAACCAACTGCCGCACAAAAAAACTTCCTCGCCCCAGGTAAAACGTACCCGCCGAAGAGCCAAGGGGCTTTCGCACAGCAACTCGCTCGCGACTTAGGCTTGATTCAGACCCTTGGTGAAGACGGACTTGGTCCGCTCGGTGCCGCCGGCATCCAACCGGCAAGCAGTTGGCAGGCAACCACATCTCTCACGCATGAGGCACAGGATGAGGTCGTCGCTGCTGCGCGACGAGCTGCGGAGTCGCAACGTCTCAAATTATCAGCAGATGGCGCAGAAGCTGTCGTGCGGCAGGCAGCCAAAGCATTTCTTCCCCCACTACCACCGGTAGCCCCACCGCCCGTGTATGAACTGCCCGAGATCATTATTGAACAGCAACCCCCACAACTTGTCGAAATCATTCGCGAACCCTTTTACGTTCCCGCGCCGATGGTTATGGGGACTCCATATTGG
The DNA here is from genome assembly GCA_005804965.1 of Pseudomonadota bacterium. GTDB lineage: Bacteria > Desulfobacterota > Binatia > Bin18 > Bin18 > SYOC01. Next base: position 15,794 of record SYOC01000116.1, on the reverse strand, counting down.
GGCGGCTATGCGCCACGGAGAACCTTTCGAGGTAGCAGCCGACGCGAAAGGCCGAAACGCGGACCACAGTTTGCCACCCCGGCACCGACCCATATGCCGTTTGGTGCGAGCCACATGCCATTCGGCGCGAGTCATCAGCCATTCGGCGCAAAGCGCTAAGTTTTTGCAAGGAGCCTCTCTATGAACATTACTGTCTTTAGCGATTACATTTGCCCATTTTGTTTTCTCGGTACTGAAACCTTGCGCCAAGTCCAGCCGCAGGTACCGTCATTCACCCTAGAATGGAAAGGGTTTCAGATTCATCCCGAATATCCTGCCACCGGCATATCGTTCGCTCAACGCGCTGCGCAGGTCGGCAAAGAACGCTATGCCGCTATTTGGCGCAACATCACGACTATGGCCGAAGGGATTGGGTTAGAGATGCGACCACCGGAAGTCCTCACCAATTCGCTCCTCGCGTTGGAAGCCACGGAATATGCCAAAGACGAAGGCAAAGCCGCTGAGTTTTCTCGGGCGGTCTACGCTGCGTATTTTCAAGACGGGCAGAATATCGGCGACCTAGAAGTCGTGTTGGGCCTCGCCCAGCAGGTCGGGCTCGATGCGACGATGGTGCAGGAACATCTCCACGCGGGCACCTATCGACAACGTCTCGCGACGGCGCATCAAGAAGCCCGCGCATTAGGCATTTCCGGAGTGCCTACGTTCGTTGTCGGCCCGGCGCAGATCGTTGGTGCGCAATCGCCCGAGGTCTTCATCAATATGCTCAAGCGCGTGGCCGAACGAGGGTTAGCGTAAAGAGGAATTTCGTCATGGAGACTCATCCTCAATTCTGTCGCATTACCTTCAATCCCGAAAGGTGCTTTGGAAAGCCGTGCATCCGAGATTTGCGGATGCCGGTCGCTTCTATTCTCAGCTATCTGAGTTCGGGTATGAAGTTAGAGGACCTCCTGGAGGAGTGGCCAGAGCTGGAACGAGAAGATGTATATGAAGCGTTAGGGTATGCCGCATGGATAGTGGAAGAACGCAATATTCCTTATGAAGAAGCAACGGCGAAATGAAGTTCTTGCTCAACATGAATATGCCGCGCGCCCTCGGTAGACGGCTGGCCACTGAAGGGCACGAATGGCGTCATGTCCGCGACATTGCCATGGCTCGCGCGAGTGATTCGAGTATCCTTGCGGAAGCAAAGGATCACCAGGAGATCGTTCTTACCCACGATCTCGATTATGGTCATTTGCTCGCTTTTTCAGGAGAAACCGCCCCTTCAGTTGTCATCTTTCGCTTGCGTAACACGCATCCAGATAATCTTTTCACACGAATAAAAAATTCATGGACTGAGATAAACAATCCACTCCGCGAGGGCGCAATCGTTACACTGGAGGACGCTTCGCTCCGCATTCGCAAGTTGCCTGTGTCGGAAGCAGATTAAACGTCTAGGCGTCCAAAAGACACAGCCCGTACCTCGCGAAGCCCACCTTCGTCTTCTACCTGATTCTCCTTAACCCCGCATTGACCTGCGCAAGATGGAACGCCTCGGGGTCGAATCCTTCTCCTAGCCATTCCAACAGTTCTTCGCGTTCGGGATGTTCTTCGTCTTGGAGCGCGTCGAGCAAATCGCCGTAGCCCCATACCCCACCGCAATCTTCCGGCGGGCAGGCACGCTGCCCCGCCAAACAGAGCGGATATTTCACCCCAGCCTCAGCCGGGAGGATTTTTTCCAACGCGATCTCGTGTTCCCAACTGTCACCAAAGTCGTACTCGTACACAAACTTCGCCCGTGGCCGCGATACCACTTCCTCTAGCTTGGTTTTGCGCTCGTCACGCGTCTCCGGCATCCCGTCCATGTCGTCGGGATACGTTTCCCCATAATACGTCTTCCCCGCTTTGAACTGATGCATATGTGAGTTCGTCCAGCCCATGACGACTTGAAGGATCGGGTGCAGCATCGAGAGGCGGACATCGCTAGGGACGTGGAAGCGCCGCCAGATTGGTGGTGTAATGCCGCGCAGCGAAATTTTGAGCTGATAGATTTTCTTCTCAGTTGCTGATTGTTTAGCCGCCATACGTCACCTCGATAACGCAAGGAAAATGCCCGAGACAATCCTAAAGAAAGTCCGAGGATACCGCGAATGCCACACGAACACACTCCTCCTCACACTCACGCCGCGCTCCCGCCGGTGCCGCTGGCCCTCGAAGGCTGGAGCATCCTCCATCAAATGTTCCGCTTCCGCTGGTTAGCCTGGAAAGCGCTGTCTAATGCGGCTCGTCAAGAAGCCACCAACGAAGCCGCTGCACTCTTTCAAGAATGGCAGCACGGCGAAGCCGGACAGAGCGGCCTCTTTTCTATGCTCGGTCATAAGGGCGATCTTATGGCGTTGCACTTCCGCCGTTCGTTCGATGACTTGAACGATGCCGAACTGCGCCTCGCGAACTCCAAGCTTGCCGAATTTCTCGAACCCACGACTTCGTATCTGTCCGTCGTCGAACTCGGGCTGTATGAATCGTCTGTCCGTCTTTATGCCACCCTGCAAGACAAAGGCCTCCAGCCCTACACCCAGGAGTGGGACCAAGCTATCGCCACAGAAATGACCCGCTTGCGCCAGACTATGGCTCCACGGCTGTGGCCGGAGATTCCACAACGGCGCTATCTCTGCTTTTATCCTATGGATAAGAAACGCGGCGAGGACAAGAACTGGTATCAGGTACACATCGCTGAACGCCAGAAAATGATGGGCGAGCACGGGCTCATCGGTCGCCGCTACGCCGGTCAAGTCACGCAGATTATCTCCGGCTCAGTCGGTTTTGACGATTGGGAATGGGGCGTGGATCTGTTCGCCGATGATCCATTGGTCTTCAAGAAACTGGTTTACGAAATGCGCTTCGATGAAGCCAGCGCGATCTATGGACTGTTCGGCACTTTCTATGTGGGGCTGCACTTTCCAGCGGCGGAATTGGGGACATTGCTGAGCGGCAGAACGCCGTCGTTTCCCAGCGCGTAAATCAGACAGGGCACGGCGTGCCGTGCCCCATGTACTCCTCTGCACTCGTTATTCAGCACTCATTGCTAGAACCCTGCTGGGCGCGGGCAACCTCCGGTCATCTCCAGCAGATGCCTTCCGAGGTCAAGCGTCGTGCGGTCGTGCAGGTAGGGGCCGACAATCTGGATTCCCACTGGCAATCCGTTGGTCAATTTCCCAACCGGCACCACCGTCGCTGGCAGATAACACGCCCCTGCCGGTGCCATCCAGCTCAATAGTTTCCAATACGGCCGTGCCGCACCGCCCACCCAAGCGACCCGCGACGACTGCGGCTCAGAGTGGTCATGGGGAATAGCAGGACAGGGCATCACCGGCAGCAGCATGATGTCCCATTGTTGGAAGAACTCTTCCCAACGCTTGCGCATTTGCATACGGCGCTCATTGTAGCTCAGCCACTCGCGATGGCGCATAGCTAGGGTACGGCGCGTGGTGTCGAGCGGAGTGTCGCCTGTAGCCAGAGCGTAGGCTTCGATACGATCGCGCGAGGTACCGCCAGCCAGTGCAGCTTGCAGTAAGGCAAAGAACGTGTCGAAGACCTTCTCCAAAGTAAATTCTGGACGCGCCGTACTGTCAACCCGCGCTCCAGCTCCAGACAACGCCTGTGCTGCGTTGTCTAACAAGACGCGGACTTCTGGCTCGACCGGGCAAAACGGATCGTCGAACCACGTCGCAATGCGATAGCGTTTGAGTGAGCGCCGCCGTCGAGCAGGAAGCTGCAAACGCCAAGCCGGATGCTCCCAGCGGTTGGGACCAGCCATGATATCCAGCCCAAGTTCGAGATCTTCCACCGTACGTGCCATCGGCCCAGCTACTGCCAAATCAGCAAGCGTCAGCGTCCCCGGCGGGCCGGGAATCTGCCCATGCGCGGGCACGATGCCGTAGCTCGGTTTATGCCCCACTACGCCGGACATATGTGAAGGCAAGCGAATAGAGCCGCCAATATCGCTCCCCAATTCCAGCGGTGTGAACCCGGCGGCAAGCGCGGCAGCCGACCCACCAGACGAGCCGCCCGGCGTGCGTGTGAGATCATGAGGATTATTGGTCGTGCCAAAGACGGCATTGTAGCTTTGCAAGTCGCCGGCATAGATTGGCAAGTTCGTCTTGCCAAAGATAATCGCCCCGGCTTCGTGCAGTCGTGCGACTGGCCACGCATCTTCCTGCGGCACGAAGTTCGCCAAGTCCGGCGCACCTGAGGTGGTACGCATCCCGGCAGTCTGAAAAGAATCTTTGATCGTCATGGGCACGCCGTGGAGCGGCCCGCGCACTTCACCACGCGCCAAAGCCGCATCTGCCGCGTCAGCTTCGGTACGGGCACGCTCGGCATCAAGGGTAACGACGCTGTTAATCGGTTGATCGAGTGTCGCTACTCGGTCAAGAAAAAAATCGAGCGCTTCACGGCTCGACACCTCGCGCCGACGAATCTTTGCAGCCAACTCAATCGCCGACAGATAGGCAAGTTCGGCCATAGGTCCCTCCTTAGAAAGAGCTGTTAGCTGTCAGCTTTTAGCTCTTGGCTGAGAGGATGCAAGGGTGTCGTGCCAGCAACTAGACGAACCCCTCGCCACGCGGTACAAGAGGCGGCCAGGAGCATAGACATGAAACCCGATACTTCGTCAGCTCTCTCAGGCAGCCGCCAGTTCACGTACTTCACACCCAAGGGTCGCCACCCGTCCGAGTACGAAGATTTGACCTTGCATACGCAGCCCGACCCGAGCGTCTATGCGTTTCAAGGTTGGTTCACGCATTGCGCCGACGGGCGTGCTCCGTGGACACTTGACTCGACCGCGCTGAAAAGTACAGACTGGTGGATGTTTCAGGACCCAGCCAAGCAGTGGCAACGCACCTACGTCGCCATGCAAGCCGAGCAAGAACGGAGCCTGGATCGCATTGTCGAGGCGGCACGCACGGAGGGACTGTTCGCCGACTTCGACGAGACGTGGGCGAAGACGATTCTTGGCCGCTACTACGCCGCTTACGCCTGCCTGGAATACGGCCTGTTCCGCTGCTTCGCCTACGCGCAACGTGAGGCGCTCTCGGCAACGGCTGGCAATGTGTGCATCTTCAATGCTGCTGATAAAATCCGCCATGCCCACGACATCACCTTGTACGGCATGGACCTCGCGGAAGCCGTTCCTGGGTTCTCCGATGCCGACGCCAAAACGGTGTGGTTGGACGACCCCATCTACCAAGGCGCACGCAAAAATATCGAAGGGATCATGGCCTCGCAGGACTGGGGTGAAGTGATTATCGCGACCAACCTCATCCTCGAACCCCTCTTCGGCGCATTGGCGCGGGTGCAATTCTTCGCGCGCTTCGCACCACGCAATGGTGACGCGGTTACGCCGACGATTCTTTCCACCGTCGAGCACGATTGGCAACGCAATCGGCAATGGACCAAAGAATTTGTGAGCGTGCTGCTGCGCGATCCAGAACACGGCCCGGGCAATAAGAAGGTGATCGAAGGTTGGATCGCCAAATGGCGACCCTCTACTCAAGAGGCCGTGCAGGGATTGGCTCCGCTTTTTGACCTACCGACGGTAAAAATGCAGACTTTCGCCCAGGCTCACGAGCGGGTGATGACCCAGTACGCTGCGCTCCTCGCTGAACTCCAACTCACCCCGCCAGCTCTGGGGCTCGAAGATTGAGCAAAGGACACGCACGATGGACGAACAGAAGATTGCCGCACGCAACACCGTGGGACTCGTGCTCATGGGCAGCGAGGAAGCCGACGTTGTGGTGGAGATGCTGCGCGAAGAGCGTCCAGACCTGCGCATCACCAAAACCAATTGCTACTACATGATCGAAGGCGAGGAGAAGATCGAAATCGACGTCAACGAAATCGGCGAACGCCTGGGTCGCCCCTTCGACGTCCCCTCTTTCCTCGTGGTCATGACCAGCTACTATGGCCGAGCTCAAGTCGAAGAGCAGAAGTTCGGCGTCTACGCGGAAATGTTACAGTTGGAAGAAAAGCAGCGGGCAGTGATTAGTTCTTAGTAAGTAGTTCTTAGTTGAAAGAATCCTGTGCCTGAAACCAACCACTAATTACTAACCACTGACCACCAATAACTCCTAAAAGGAACCTTCCATGGCACGGAATCTCATCAAAGCGCACGACAAAGTGAAAGGTCTGGAATGGACCCCGACGTACGTCGAGCCGGAAACAAAATACCCGACGAAGTTCCACATTCCCAAGAAGGCGAAAGATCCGTTTCGCCATCTGGTGCGCGACTACATGGCGATGGAGGCGGAGAAGGACCATCGACAGTATGGGTTTCTCGATGGGGCCGTGCGTATGGACAACGCCAATCAGGTGGCACCACGCTTCGCCGAAGGCATGAAGCCCGCTATGGCCATTCTACCGTTTGCTGAGTACGCTGCCGGAAAATGTCAGGGGCAACTGATTAGCGCAGTGGATAACGAAGAGCTGCGCAACGGCTACTTGGCGCAAATGCTCGACGAAACCCGCCATGTGCAGCAAGAAATGTATCTGGGTCGCTACTACATGAAGCACTACCACGACCCTGCTGGGTTCGACATTGGTCAGAAAGCGTTCGGTACGCACTTTCTTGCCTCAGCCGGGCGCTCCTTCTTCGAGACCTTCATTGCTGGCGACCCGATTGAATGTTCCATCAGCTTGCAAGTGGTCGGAGAAACCGCCTTCACCAACCCCTTATTCGTCGCCTTCCCGAACACTGCTGCTGCGAATGGCGATCAAGCCACGCCTACGGTGTTCCTCAGCATTCAATCGGATGAAGCACGGCATATGGCCAACGGCTATGCCACCTTGGTGACTGTGCTGTCCGATGATCGCAATCTGCCACTAATCCAAGAAGCCATCGACAAATACTTCTGGCGCGGGCACGTCTTCATCGACGCCTTTCTCGGCACCCTCACCGATTATTTTAGTGCCAATCGAGTTGGGGCCTACAAAAATATGTGGCAGCAGTGGATCATCGACGACTGGGTGGGCAGTTTTATCGCCCGCTTAGAAAAGTTCGGCTTGCAACCGCCGCGCTGGTTGCCGCACGCGCAGGAAAACATCCAGTGGCTCAACCATTCCACGGCGATGGCTGCCTACGCCATGTGGCCGATTGCTTTCTGGCGCTATGATGCACCAACTGAGCACGAACAAGATTGGTTCGAGACTCAATATCCAGGTTGGAACAGCCATTATGGCAAGTTCTGGGACGCCTACCGTCAGATGACCGATCCACGCAATGGTCAGATTCCCGCCCAGCTTTTTCCTAGCCTGCCGCCGTTGTGCCAAGTGTGTCAGATGCCGTGTGTGTTCCCACGCCCAGATACCAGCACCATGCGCATCACTGAGAAAGCTGGTAAGAAACGCGCCTTCTGCTCGGAACCTTGCGAATGGATGTTTGACCTCGAACCGCAGCGCTACACCAATTACACCAACTGGTACGAACGCTTCGACGGCTGGGATCTTGCCGATGTCATCACCCATCTGGGCTACATCCGTCCAGATGGCAAAACGCTCATCGCGCAACCACATCTGAACCACGATCATATGTGGACCATCGACGACATCCGACGACTAAAGTTTGAGATCAAAGACCCGCTGCGACAATAAGAAGGTGCGAGGGGATAGGGGTTGGGCCTAGGGCATCTCTTCTTCCCTAGCACCCAATCCCTATCCCCTGACCCCCAAAACCCAACACCTACTTCCCATGCCCCACACCATTACCCTCCTCCCGTTCGACAAGCAGTTCATTTGTGACGACAACGAAACCATCTTGCATGCGGCCATGCGCCAAGGTCTGAACCTGCGTTACGGCTGTAAGCATGGCGGCTGCGGCCTGTGCAAAGCCCAGATCGTTGAGGGCGAGGTGGATAACACTGAAGCCTCGTCCTTCGCACTTCTGGACTACGAACGGCAACAAGGGTTTGCCCTGCTGTGTTGTGCCTATCCAGAAAGCGATGTGGCGATTGAGCTGTGGGATTACGATGAAGAAGAACTCAGTTCTGGCACCCAGGTTCAGCAATACAGCGCCGAATTCGAACAGATCGACGAGTTGACGCACGACATTCGCGGCCTGCACTTGCGGCTCGTCGGGCCGGCAACATTGGAGTTCAAAGCTGGGCAGTATGTTGACATCTTGGTGCCGGGCACGAACGAATGGCGCTCGTACTCGATGGCCAACCCGCCGAGCCACAACACGGTGCTCGAAATTGAAATAAAGCTCATGCCCGGTGGCCTGTTCTCCGAATACGTAGCCCAGCGGCTCGCCCTTGGAGAACGCCTGACCATCCAAGGCCCCTATGGCAATTTCCATCTACGCGATAGCGCACGAGAGGCACTGTTCATCGCCGGTGGCTCCGGTATGGCTCCGATACTGGCGCTCTTACGCGATATGGCGGGGAAGCAGAGCCAACGCACAGTCACCTACTTCTACGGTGCACGGGCACAGCACGATCTCTTTCACCTCGAAGAACTGCGGAAACTTGAGCAACAGCTCCCGCACTTTCGCTTTGTCCCAGCGTTATCCGAACCGGTGGCGGACGAGGCCTGGGACGGAGCAACCGGACTCATTACCAATGTAGTGAAGCGCCTCGTCGCTAGCGGTGCGGACAAGGAAGCCTACATGTGCGGCCCAACCGCCATGATTGATGCTGCCATTGCTATGCTGACTCGACTCGGAGTAAAGGAATCTCACCTGTTCTACGATAAGTTCATCACGAAGGCCGATGCCACCACGTAAAGGAGCCCAGTCATGAATATGGAAGAACTCGCTCAACGCATCCAAGTCTTAGAAGACGCCGAAGCTATCAAAAAGCTGAAAGCCCGTTACACGAACTATTGTGACAATGGCTACGATCCAGACGGCCTTGCTTCTTTGTTCGTGGAAGACGCAGTGTGGGATGGTGGGGTCTTTGGCAAAGCTATTGGCCGTGAAGCTATTCGTAAGTTCTTTCGCAGTGCAGCGAAGGCGCTGCCTTTCGCGTTGCACTACGTCATGAACCCCATCATTGAGGTCAATGGTACCGCTGCTACTGGCACCTGGTATCTGTTCCAGCCCTGCACTTTTGCAGAGGGGAACCAAGCAGTTTGGGGTGCAGCTCGCTATCAGGAAGAGTATGTCAAGCACGCCGGACAGTGGTTGTTCCAGAATATGAAAGTCGATTCAGCCTTTTGGACGCCCTTTGACCAGGGTTGGGCGAAAAAGCAGTTCGTGCAAGAGGACAAAGCCAAATAGCCGCCATCTGTTCAAGCAACATGGATTCAGGGGATCATACGCACCCTGAGCTTGTCGGAGGGTACGCTCACTTTCTGCCATTTATTTATTCCCTACCTCTGCTATTCTTCGGGACCATGACTGCATTACTGCCATTAGCTGGGATACGCATTGCCGATTTCACCTGGGTCTGGGCTGGCCCCTTCGCCACCTTGCAACTCGCGCATCTCGGCGCGGAAGTTATTCGCGTGGAAAGCCAAAACCGGGTCTGTGTCACGCGGCGGATTCCACCGTTCGCCGAAGGCCAAGGCGGGATCAACCGCAGCGGCTACTACAATCAGTTCAACCAAGGCAAGCTGTCTTTGAGTCTGAACTTTAAGCAGCCGGAAGCTATTGCCATTGCAAAAAAACTGGTCTCGGCCAGCGACATCGTGTCAGAAAACTTTGCCTCTGGTGTCATGGATAAACTTGGTCTTGGGTACGACGAACTCAAAAAGATCAAGCCGGATATCATTATGATCTCAATGTCTGGGTATGGCGCGGTTGGTCCAGAAAGCAGCTACGTGTCCTACGGCCCGGCGCAGGCTCCGCTCAGCGGCTTGTCTTCCCTCACCGGGTTTCCGGGCTTTCCGCCCATGCACGTCGGATTTTCTTATGGCGACCCCAACGGTGGCCTGCATGGGGCGTTTGCGATCCTCGCGGCACTCATGCACCGACAACGAACCGGCCAAGGGCAATATATCGACATGTCGCAGATGGAAACCTCGATTGCCTTGCTCGGCGACGCCGTCCTCGCACAAACGATGAACGGCACCCAACCACCACGCATCGGCAATCGTGACCCGTACAGCGCTCCGCACGGTTTGTTCCGTTGTGCTGGCGACGACCGCTGGGTGAGCATCGTCGTAGCCAATGATGACGAATGGCAACGACTGTGTCGCGTCATTGGCCGCCCCGAACTCGCGACGGATGCTCGATTCGCCGATCTTGGCGCACGCAAACGCCACGAAGATGAGCTAGAGAATCTTGTGAATGCGTGGACGGAGACACTGTCGGCAGAAGATGCGACCGCACGACTGCAAGCTGGTGGCGTTGCCGCTTATCCTGCCCTCACAAACAAAGAACTCGCGGAAGACGCTCACCTGCAACAGCGCGATTTCTTTGTCGAGCTGCCGCATCCCGAAGTCGGTACTCGCCGTCACGCTGGTGTCCCGTGGGTTTTTTCCGAGACGCCTTGCCACGTCCAGCGCCCGGCACCGTGTCTTGGCGAGCAGACTGACGAGGTTATGCAACGGGTGCTTGGCTACACCCCCGAGGCCGTCGCCGCGCTGAAGGAGCAGAACGTGCTTTCCTAGGAGCTGGGAGAGGAAAATGGACGATCACGCGTTCCGTGCCACGAGCCTCGGGGTTCCCTTGATAATGACGCTGCCGTCGAGATTCACGTCGGCTCCCGCTTCATGTTTATGCACGAACCTGCTCGTGCTCTTTTTCTTCGTCGCTCTTTCTCCTCATCTTGCGGCAGCTCAATTCAGTGCGACCAACGGTTGGGCCATCCAACTCACCGGCATGATCCAAGTCGAGCCTTCTTCAAACGTTATTGAACTCGAAATCAAAGGAACGAAGATCCGCTTTGCCGTTCACGACATGTACAGTTCAGACCGAACGTTTTCCGCCCAGCAATTCCTCTCCGAGCTACGGCGCACCTCGTCCAGCATGCGCGTGCGCAGCCCAGAAGATTTGCAAGATCTTTTGCTCAACGAAAGGCCGAGCAAGCGCGTCCTCAAACTCATCGGCAGATATTATCCCGACTCACGCTTGTTTCTCCTCGACCGCATCGCTTCCCTCCCAAATAAGCCAGCACCGGAGTCCTAGGGCGAGCCAGATCGTCTGCCCGCCCGCTCCAATCTATTGAGATCTCACCACACGCCCTCCGCAGTACAGGCAGACAGCAGGCCCAACGCAGCAGTGCGACCAGTTGGTCCTGCCGTTGACGGCAGCAATGAAGAACCGCTAGTTATGTGGGCCGGTACCTCCCTGCACACAAAGTTAGGGGAGCACCTCGACAGCAGGAACAACAACCAGGAACGACCATTGAGGAGGCGTACGCGGCGAAGGGGGAGCACGCATGGGAAAGCAGGTGGTATTTCCTCCGTTTCGGCTCGATCTCGATTCAGGAGATCTCTTCCGAGGAAAGGAGCAGGTTGCTCTTTCCCGATATTCTGCTGTGGTTCTGCAGCACTTGGCTACACAAGCCCCTCGGATCGTCACAACGGACGCCCTGCGGAAGCAGGCTTGGGGAAAATATCCTACTAAGTCTGGCCCCAAACGATCCGTATCTCAGCTGCGCAAGTGTCTAGGCGACACCGTTACTACACCGCGCTTCATCAAAACAGTTGGACGTGAAGGATATCAATTCATCGCACCAGTCAGCTATGAAGAGTCGCTTCCTTCCTTCGGCGCTCGGGCCAATGGGTACGGCGACACAAGGAACGGCCATCCGCCCTCACCACTCGTTCCTTCTCAATCCAGTTTTGTTGGCAGAGCAGCGGAACTTGCCGAGCTGCATTCATCTTTTGCCCGAGCCCAACAAGGCGAACGACAACTGGTGTTCATTGGCGGAGAAGCGGGGCTCGGCAAGACCGCCTTGGTCGATGCGTTCCTCGCTCAGCTTCCCCCGACACAGGACATCTGGGTCAGCCGCGGCCAATGCATCGAGCACTACGGCGAGGGAGAAGCCTATCTTCCTATTCTCGATGCCCTCGGCCGCTGGATGCATCAGATTGACCAGACTCGGCTGCTGGCGTTTCTCAAGCGTTACGCTCCGGCGTGGTTAGTACAGTTGCCTGCGCTGGTCGCAGATCCGACCCTGCTAAGCACTCTTCAGCCCAGTACCCAAGGCGCAACCCAAGCGCGGATGCTCCGTGAGTTTGTTGAGGCGCTCGAAGCGCTGACCATGGGAGCAACGGACTGCGGTGCCCCAACTGTCATCCTGGTTTTAGAAGACCTGCATTGGAGCGATTCCTCGACATTCGATCTGCTCTCGGACTTCATCCGCAGGCAGAAAAAGGCGCGGGTGCTCATCATCGGCACCTATCGACCGGGATCAGGACTCCAAGCCCACCATCCCTTTCGGAGCATGTTGCAGCATCTGCACCGCCAGCATTTATGCCGAGAGATCGTGCTCACCCCGCTAGGCCAGGAAGCAACTAGCCTCTACCTCGAACGACGCTTCCTTGATAACGCCCTTCCCAATTCTCTGGCACTCGCACTGCATCAGCGCACGGGCGGCATTCCTTTTTTTCTTGAAGCGCTCACCACCGAAATGGTCGAGCGTGACATCTTGACCCAGCGAGCAGGACAGTGGGTGCTCCAAGCTGATCCCAGCATGGTCCTGGCGGATATACCTACTACCGTCCGCCATTTGGTAGACAGCCAGATACAACGGCTTTCTGAGCAAGAACGGCGCATTTTGGAAACTGCGAGCCTTGTTGACCTTGCATTCTCTGCTGCAACGGTGGCCGCAGTATTAGACATGGATATTGCGGTGATTGAACAGATGTGCGCCGATCTTGTCGAGCGTCACTATATACAAGCCGCTGGGCACATTACTTGGCCGGACAGGACGGAAAGCAACCAGTATAGTTTTCGCCACTCTATTTATCGTACCCTCTGGCAAGAACATCTCCGTGTCACCCAACAGCAGCGGTTCCATCTCAAGATCGCGAAACGTCACGAAGAGGCTTACGGCAAACAGGCAAGCAAGATTGCCCTGGAACTCGCACTCCATTTCGAGAAAGGACGCGAGTATAAGAGCGCCGTTCGCTATTTGCAGCAGGCAGCCAGCAATGCCCTGCAACGTTCCGCAAGTCGCGAGGCGATCGCGCTCCTCACGAAGGCCCAGAAGTTACTGATCGCGCTGTCGGATTCACCGGAGCGGATCCAGCAAGAGTTGGATATCCAAGTGTCCTTAGGCTCGGCATTGATGATTGCCAACGGCTTTGGCTCCTCGACAGCATCGCAAGCGTATGCTCGGGCACGAGAATTATGTCAGCAGGTAGGAGAAACCCCGCGCTTGTTCTCCGTTCTCCGCGGCTTGGGACGATTTTACATGTTACAAGCAGACTACCCAGTCGCTCGTGAGATCGGAGAGCAACAGCTCAAGCTCGCGTCCACCCTGAACGCACCAGAGCGCCTTTTGGAAGGCCACCAACAACTCGCCCATGTTTTTTTCCACACTGGTCATTCCCGCAAAGCCCAGCGGCATTTAGAGCAGGCAATCAAGATATACGATCCACAGAAGCATAGCTCGCACGGCTCTTTTTATGGTCAAGATGCCCGCGTCACTTGCCAAGCGCTGGCTCCACTGGCCCTCTGGACGCTGGGCCATCCAGACCGGGCGCTCAAGCGTTGTCGGCAAGCACTCAAGCTCGGACGATCCTTCGGCTATCCGCACAGCCTCGCCTTCGCCCTGTCTTTTGCCGCGTCATTCTTCTATTACCGCCGCGACCTCGCAGCAGTACAACAACAGGCAGAAGAACTCATTGCATTGGCCACCGAACAGGACTTCCCTCTGTGGCTCTCGCAGGGGAAATTTTGGCAAGGATGGGTGTTATTCGAACACGGTCACCAAGCTGAGGGCATTCAACAAATGTCCGCTGCACTGGCAGCTTGGCAAGCTACGGGAGCACAACTCGGCATACCGTATTTACGAACGTGCCTTGCACTCGCGCTCCATAAAGCCGGACGGCAAGAGGAAGGACTGACCATGCTTGAGATCGCCCTAGAAGGCATTCACGAAAAAGGCGAGGCTTTCTGGGTGGCGGAAGTGTACCGACTCAAAGGCGAGATGCTCCTCGATCGCTGCGTGGCTCCAACAAAAAAGCGACCACCACGCAAAGCAACAGCATTGAGTCGGCAAATGCGTTCCCCGCACTCAGCGAAACGTTCCCTCCAATAAACACACAGTTTCTCCCTTATTCTCCAGAAGAGAGAAACTGCACGGCAAGGCTACCATCACAGTCTTTTTTCAATTTTACACTTGACATTTGCATTAACTAAGGTAGTCTTCCTACCCGTAGATGTATATTGTTTTGTAATACACGACGGAAGGAGAGAGATGGCATGGCTTCATATCCCGAGGGAATACTCTCATTTATCTACCACATCACCTACGATTTCGAAGTGAATCTCAAGTTCAAAGAGTCCTGCACTGCTGTAGAAGAGGTCATGGACTTTTTCATGGTTCGCGATCCAGAAACCCGAAAGATTGTTCTGGAGACCTGGCATGAAGAGTACGAGGCGCACGAGCATTGCAAAGAACCCGACCCTGCCGTCATCAACCGCGCTATTGCTCATCTCCTTAAAAAGCTCGACAAAGAGCTGCGAGATGGCTACGAGCGGGTGTGGTAATCCTCTCTCCACGCCTTGATAACGCTGCCCTCCACCACCCGCCGGAGGCTCCAGTAACAAGCGCAGAGCCTCCGGTTGACTACTGAATCTTTTACAGCCTGAACCTTGTCCGAGCTGTGAGGAAAATCTATGCGGTGGCCTCTTCAGGAAACCCTTCAGTTGATTGAGCCTACGATCCCACCGGCACTCGTTTCTGCCCAAGCGTTCGCCCACATTCAGCAACTTGCCCAGCAACTACCGGCGGGACTCTCATCATATTATCTTGAATGTCGGCTCACCGCCGAGGCCGAGCAAGTAGACTTTCTTGCCTGTGCCGCCACTCCAGAAGGTGGGCGTGAACTTCTGGCGGGTGAGCACACACCTTTTCCTCCCTCTCTGCTAGAGATGCCACTCTGGCAACGTGTCCACCATTTTTGTCGAGCATGGGCCGACCCTGCTTCCGCTTTGCACGCCCGAGTTCCTCTGGTGTGGTTTGAGTTCGACCATGCCGAGAGCGTTCCTTCATCCCGCCCTTCTCCAAGTTTTTGCTTTTGTCTCGACCCCAGCTATCTCCAACGGGGTCCTTGGTCGCAACGGTACCCAGGACAGGACGGCAACCAAGACAAGGTGTTAGCCAAAAGCGGTCTGCAACTACTCCTCGACGCCCCTATTCCACGGCAACACGAACACGTCTTCGACACGTGCTTCGACGCGCTGCCAGAAGGCGGGCGCATCATCCACATTTCTGCGATGATCGCTCGGCAACCGAGCATGGTGAAGTTGTATGGCGTCGTCCCCACAGCCCAACTCGTCCCCTACCTGAAACGTATCGAGTGGCCAGGCTCTTTCCACGATCTCGTAGCGATCATGGAGGAGTTCTGTACGGCAGACACGGTCGATGGCAATACCTACCTCGACCTCAGCCTTGGGGCCTCAATTTCTCCGCGACTGGGTCTTGCCTTTGCTCAACAGCAGATTGAGCAGCTTCCCGGGCAAGATTTGACTCGCCGCGCCCTCCTTGATCGTTGTGTACAGCATGGACTCTGCTCTCCAGCAAAGCGCGACGCGCTCGTACACTGGCCAGGCAGGCTTCGTGCCGTCTTTCCCGGTGATGCGCTCCCCACCCGCTTTCGCAAATGGCTCGATATTAAACTCGTGTATCAGCCAGATCGGCCTT
>SYOC01000115.1 GCA_005804965.1 Pseudomonadota bacterium | reverse complement strand
GGCGGCGGCATGGGCAACTTAGCCATGATTATCACCACCGAAGAATTGTCGGCGGCTTCGCTCGGTGTGGCTGGCAGTCTGATTACCCGCCCGGAAATCCTCACCAAAGCCTTGTTGCGCGGCGGTACTGACGCGCAAAAGAAGAAGTGGTTGCCACCGATTGCGGCTGGGGATTTGATGGTCGCTATTTCTGTGACCGAACCCGACACCGGCTCGGACGTGGCTTCAGTCAAATGCAAAGCCGAGCCAGCAACCATTGGCGGAGCGCAAGGCTACCTCATCAATGGTGCCAAAGCGTGGTGTACCTTCGCTGGTCGGGCGAACATCATTGCCCTGTTGGCACGGACCAACCAAGATGCCAAATCCGGCGCACGCGGCTTGTCGCTGTTCATTGTCGAGAAGGATCAGTTTCCAGGTCATGAATTCGAGATGAAGCAAGCTGGCGGTGGCATGCTGCACGGCAAAGCCATTCCCACGCTGGGATATCGCGGCATGCACTCCTACGTGCTGAGCTTCGACAATTACTTTGTGCCAGTAGAAAATCTCGTAGGTGAGGCAGGGGGACTGCACAAAGGCTTCTACTTGCAGATGGCCGGGTTTGCGGCCGGGCGTTTGCAAACCGGCGGACGTGCGACAGGATTAGCGCAAGCCGCCCTCGAAGTGACGGCGACCTATGCCAGCGAACGCAAACAGTTTGGCAACGCACTCGGCGATTTCCAGCTCACGCAGTACAAACTCGGACGGATGGCGGCATACACGGCAGCCGCTCGCCAACTGACCTACGCAGCAGCACCGGCGATGGACAAAGACGAAGCCGCGACGGTGACTGCGGCGATGGCGAAACTGTTAGCCTGTGACGTGGCCGTGTGGGTCACGCAAGAAGGGCAACTCATCCACGGTGGCTGGGGCTACGGCGAGGAGTATGCCATCTCGCGCTACGTCGCCGATGCGTTGGTCTTGCCAATCTTCGAGGGAGTGAAGCCGGTGCTGGAATTGAAGGTGATTGCGCGAACGCTGCTGGCATAAACAGTGCCGAGTGATGAGGGCTGAGGATCGAGCAAAAAAAGACTATGCCCGTGATCAGGCTGTTGTCGATTGATCGCGCGGGCCAAACCGTCGCGCTTACCGAGAGCCCACCCGCACCAACCACATTCACACCTGGGGGTGTGGGAACACTTTCACGCTTCCTCTACTCGATACTCCGCCTTCTGCTCTCCGGCGGCGTCTTTGTACAAGAACGACACCAGATTCGTGAGAGTTTTTCGATGAAACTCCACGCACGGCGGGTCGAACTCTCTCTCCGGGCTCGGTTCGTGGACGAAATGTCCGTATCGGTCCTCGCCTCGCACGAGCGCCGCGCTGTCCCACTCGGCGAGTTGTTGGCGCGTCTGTGGCGGCATGTAGCGTATGGAGATGCCAATCCGTCGATCATCTGAGCGATTCGAGGTCGAAGCATGGGCAATCCGCACCTGATGCAACGACATTTCTCCCGGCGCGAGGATCACATTGACCGCTCGGGCTTCGTCGATTCCCTCGGTAATGGTCTGCCCCCGCGACAGCATATTGGTCTTCTCGAAGAGATCTCGATGCGGTAGCTGCACCAGGTGACTACCAGGCTGCATGCGCATGCAGCCGCTCTCGATCGTGGCCGGAGATAACGCGATCCATGCGGTGACAACTTCGGCGGAATCGAGTCCCCAATACTGATGGTCTTGATGCCACGAAACGTAGTCAACGGTCTTCGGCTCTTTTGTCCAAAACTGAGCGCTCCAGCACAAAATGTCCGGACCGATAAGATCTTCGACGGCATCAAGAATCTGAGGGGTGCGAATTAAACGGTCGACCCATGGCAACAGGAGGTTCGTCTTTAAGCGCTGGGTCCCCTGCAATACATGTCCCTGGCCGGACTCAAAAGTTTCGAGACGCTTGCGGAGGTCGAGCGCCTCTTCGGGGGAGAACACAGGAACAGGAAAATAGAATCCGTCACGTCGATATTGGGCGACTTGCGCCTCGGTCAGTCTGCGCGGCATAGATTTTCTCCTTACCGACATCTCCACGAGCTTCGAGCATTCTCGTCACGGTGTTTCAGGCGTAATGGTCCTTGCGCTTCACCGCCATTTCTCGCTCTAGGTAGAAGATCTCCATCTTCTCCCACGCCTCGCCTTTTTTGACGAACTTGTGGCCGCGTAGGATCGTGGACACGATACCGAGGTCCGGTCGGCCTGGAAAATCGTGCTTGTCCTTAATCTCGGTTGCGGCGAATACGGTATCGCCAACAAACACCGGTCCAGTGTGACGCCCGGTAATGTAACAGACATCGCCCATCGCATTGTCGCCCACGTCCGGGCACGACAGCCCCAAGCACAGGTTGAATGGAATGCCGCCGTACACAATCAATTGCCCGCCGATATATTTCCCGGGGTTTTGGTCGATCATGTATTGGTTGCTATGCACCTGCGAGGTGTTATCAAGCATCGCGGTCCATTCCATATGTGCCGTGGTGACAGTGCGTCCACGCGAATGTTCGAGCGTATCGCCAGCGTTGAAGTCCTCGAAATAGGTGTCGGCGTTCGTCAGGTGCGCGAGTTCCTGATAATTCCTCGCTTGGTCGTAGCTCGGCACGTATAAGTCACACGGAACCGCTGGGACGGCGTCGAGTTTGGTAGCCTCGACTTTCGCGTCTTGATTATCCTTCCACACCTGCACCTTGCGTTGCAACGTGAGCACAACTTCGCCGCGTTGATTACGTCCGGTGGTCTGCACGTGTACGACACCTCGATCCGGTTCTCTAGAAGAGGGTTGCACGCCAACGATCATAGTCTCGACCTCGACGGTGTCGCCGACATAGACTGGCGCACCAAAGCGCATGTCGAGATATTCCAGATTAGCGCGGGCGTTCTCAGAAATGTCCTCCACGCTCTGGCTGAACACGACGTTCATCACCAATCCCGGCGGAGCGATCAATCCGTTGAAGCCGTAGCGCTGAGCATAGCGCAGGTTTTTACTTAATGGGTTCGTCGTCATGCCAAATTCCGTGAAGGCATTGAACAACCCCTCGGTCACGGTCTTGCCAACCTTATGGCGAAAGTGCTGACCGACCTGAAAATCTTCCAGAAAATTGCCACGTTTTTTGCGAATAAGCACAAAACATCCTTCTTTTCGATGAACTGCGAAGCCCGAACTGACGAACGGTACTAAGCGCGAACTTTTTACCGGGAGGCGTGCGCATTGGAAAGAGCGGCTCGACAACCGACGAGGGGAGGACTAGATTTTCTCACGTCAAAGATTTCTGCTCCCTCCGAGGTAAACAACTATGCCATATCAAGTCTTCGTCCAAAGCCGTGCTGGCGGCGTCTTCTCCGCCACAGTCGTGGGCGTTCCGGATTGCGTCGCCGAAGGGACAACGCAAGAAGAGGCTTTGAGCAAGGCAACCGCTGTTCTCAAAGCACATCTCGCCAAAGGCAGATTCTTCACTGTGGAGCTAGAAGAAACACCCACACTCAAGGCTACAAATCCCTGGGTGGAGAATCATGGTAGCCTACGCGACGATCCAACGTTCGACGATTTCATGGCCGAGATCGTTCAGTATCGCCGACAGCTTGAGGATGAAGAAGCGAAGCCATGAGCCTCTATGTCTTAGATACCGATCATTTCAGTCTGCACTTGCGAGGACATCAGCAGATAGGCGAGCACTTAGCCTTGATAGCCTCGGATCGCGTAGCGATTACGATTGTCACGGCGGAAGAACACCTCCGTGGGCGTCTGGCGCAAGTCAAAAGGGCGACTGCTGGCCATACTCGTGCCCTCGCCTACTTGTATTTGCACAAAGCGATTGCCGACCTCGCAGCACTGCGCATTCTTGATTACGACATTGCCTCCGATGACATTTACCAAACGCTCAGGCAGCAACGCCTCCGCATCGGCAGTCAAGACTTGCGGATTGCCGCCATCACGCTGGCCAACCAAGGCATGCTCGTTACGCGCAACCGAAGTGACTTCGGTCAGATCTCCAATTTCATGCTTGAGGACTGGACAATCTGACCACGTCCATCCTTGTCGTTCAGCATTCGCGTCGGTACCATTCGCCGCTAGAGGAGCCTCGAAGTGCCTATCTTTCTCATTCACATAGCGAGCATTCTTGTGACGCTGGTGGTCCTCCAGCAGATTCCCGACCGAGGGGCGTGGCTGGCAGTGTTTCACAGTTTGGGTCTTGCCCATTATCTCGTCTCGTTGATCTATGCCAGGAAGCAAGTCGTAGAGTTCGCGCGACAGCCGGATCTTTTCGTGCCGTTGTTCTCGATCCTGATCATTGGGATTGGGGTCTATCTGAGCCGCTTTCCATTACTGATCTATTTTGCCTTCCATCATGCATTTAATTCAGCCTACATGCTCAACCGCACGCTGCCGGCCGACAACCGTTATGTTCCGGCATTGCGCGGCTGTGTCGTGCTGCTGCACCTGTTCCTCTATTTCTTTCTGCTGCGCTCGGGGGCAGCACTGGAGATTGGTAGAAGTAATCCTTTGGCTTTTTTTGCTTTGCAACGCAGCTCGTTGCCAACGACCGTGCTCCTCACCGGGCTTTCGATTTGCTACGGAGGATTTTTCTACTACCTGTATCGTCTGCGATCGGTGCTCACCCGTCAGAACTTGCTCGAAAACTGTGGCCTAGAGTTGCTCGGACTTGGCGCGGTGGCGGCCTCGTTCTACGTGAACTTCTCTTTCATGGCCGTTGTTTTCTATCATTTTGTCTTTTGGGCGTTGTTCCCACTTCTCAAAATGTCTGAGCTGGGGACGAAGAAGCTGGGGTCATACCTTGGGGTGACAGTGCTGAGCCTCGTCGGTTTTCTCGCGTTGTCTCCAATTGGAGTGTTCAACTTTGTGTTCCCGCCGCTCCTGTTCCGCCAACAGTTTTATCTGTGGTCATACATCCACATCACCACTTCGTTCGTGCTCTCGAACGCTCATCCCCAGTGGATCGTGCAGTTGTTCAGGCCTAGCTTGCCTAGCGGTACGACGATGCAACGCGCCTAACTGCTACGTCATGACCACAGCTCTCCGCCGCCTTGACGGGCAGGAGGAAGTTCCCTATAGAGCTGACCTGTTCGTCTGCTAGGCGACGGTTTCGTCGTGAGGGAGGATCGTATGACGCAGGGAGAACCCCAACATTTGCTCAGTGGCTATACTGTGCTGGATTTTACGCAGGTGCTCGCCGGACCGACGGTCACGCGTTTGATGGCGGAAATGGGCGCAGAGATCATCAAGGTGGAACTTATGCCCAATGGTGAGATTTCGCGTGCCTTGCCTTTTCTCAAGGACGGACGCAGCGGATATTTCATCCAGCAAAATCGCGGCAAGAAAAGCCTCTGTATCGACGCCCGGCACCCGAAAGGCCAGGACATTCTGCGAAAACTTGTGAAAAAGGTCGATGTTTTGGTTGAAAACTTTTCTCCCGGCACAATCGCACGCCTCGGGTTCGGCTACGATGTGGTCAAAGACCTGAACCCGCGCATCATTATGTGTTCGA
Source organism: Pseudomonadota bacterium (assembly GCA_005804965.1). Taxonomy (GTDB): domain Bacteria; phylum Desulfobacterota; class Binatia; order Bin18; family Bin18; genus SYOC01. The sequence goes on along the minus strand of SYOC01000115.1, from coordinate 6,494 downwards.
TTTCCGCGTTGGGGCAAAACGGGCCGTTGGCTCTCGTCCCAGGCTACGACTATATCGGCCAAGCCTATGCTGGCGTGACCTCCATGATTGGCGATCCTGACGGAGCACCGTCATTCCCGATGCTCGGGCTTGGCGATGTCAGCACCGGCGTGCATGCCTATGCCGCTATCGCCAGTGCGCTCCTCTACCGCGAACGCACTGGCAAGGGGCAATACGTCGATGTCTCGTTGCTGGATTCGTACTTCCATTGCCACGAGCTGAGCGTGCAGCTCTATAGCGGCACCGGCGGCGCAGTACAGCCCAAACGATCTGGCTCTCACCATTTTGCTGTCTGCCCAGGCGGCTTGTTCAAGGGGAAGCAGGCGTACCTCTTCATCCTGTGTTTGGATCACCAATGGGCAACGATGTGCAAAGCCATGGGCCAGCCGACACTGGCCACCGATCCGCGCTTCGCCACCAACGTCAAGCGCGTCGAGCATATGAAGGAAGTCATCGACGTCATTGAGCGCTGGATTGTTGCCCAAGAAAGCGACGATAAGGCGCTGCAAATCCTCCAAGACGGCCATGTGCCAGCAGCGCCAGTGCTCTCGATTGCTGAAGCGGTGAATCACCCGCATCTGCGCGAACGACGGACGGTCCGCCGCATTACCGACCGGGTAATGGGCGAATTGGATATTCCCGGGATGCCGCTGCGCTTTTCCGAATTTCCGGACGAGCTGCCACTGCAAGCGCCTTTCCTCGGTGAACACAACGAAGAAGTGTTGCGCACTCATCTGGCATTCACACCTGAACACATTCGCCAATTGACAAGCGAAGGCGTACTGAAACAAGACCTGACGAAATAATCCCATAAAGGAGAACGCCATGCGTTTTGACGGCAAAGTTGGACTGGTCACAGGAGCAGGGTCAGGCATTGGACGCGCGACAGCCATCGGCTTTGCGCAACGCGGCGGCGCAGTGGCGGTGGCAGATATCAACGCCGAGAATGCCAGCGCTGTTGTCGCAGAAATCACGGCAGCAGGTGGCCGGGCGTTGGCTATCGTTGCCGACGTGACCAAAGCTGCCGATCTCGACGCGATGTTTGCGCAGACGACCAGCGCGTTCGGTCGGCTCGACTTTCTGCATAACAATGCCTTTGGCCTGCCAGCCGCTCAAGGCAACACGCAGGTGGCCGGGCGGGTCGCCGATGTCACCGACGAGGTGTGGGACAAAATGGTTGACCTCGGTCTAACCGCAGTCTTCCGAGCTATGAAACGTGCCCTTCCCATCATGCGTGCCCAGGGTAGCGGCGCGATCGTGAACACGGCGTCGATTTCTGGACTGTATGCCGACTACGGCATCGCCGCCTACAACGCGGCCAAGGCGGGGGTGATCAACCTTACGCGTGTAGTCGCTATCGAATATGCTCGTGCTGGTATTCGTGCCAACTGTGTGTGCCCGGGAGCTATCAATACGCCGCTCCTCGCGCCAGCGTTGGAGTTGCCAGGGTTTGCCGACCGTTTCGATGAAGCGATTCCGATGGGGCGGCTAGGGAAGCCGGAAGAGATCGCTAACGTCGTCCTGTTTCTGGCTTCAGATCTCGCGTCGTTCGTGACTGGCGCAGCTTTTGTCGCCGACGGTGGACAGACCGCGAAGACCGGCAGCCCGTCGTTTATGGCGGAGTAAAGAGACGTTTCTCACGGTCAGCGACATACGCTAGACAGGTGAGGATGTCTTCTTCTGCGATCTCCGGTAGCGCCAGTTGAGGCGAAGGGTGCAGCGAAGTATAGTGCGGCCATGAGCATTGAACTATCCGGCAGTGTAGAAGAGCAGCTGCGCGGTCTTGCCAAGAAGCAGGGCTGCGATGTGCGCACGCTGACAACATCCTCACTGTTCCGCGCCAACGATTGAAGCGGCTAATGGGTGCATGCGACACCGCGAAGATCGACGAACTCAATCAAGCCATCAAGGCGGCGCTCGACGTTCCGTGACCTACAGACAGTCCTCCGGGGTGTGACGCCACCGCACCCCACGCTACCATCACGAAGACTGCGCTTTGCATTTCGATCAGCACCTTTGCACGTGCGGTCTTCTCAAGATCATTGCCGACAGTGAACGCATAGAGCCAGATATTCGTATCGATAAAGCAGCTCTCTGCCTCTGTTTCAGATGCGCTCATAAATCTCTTCTCTGGTCAGCGGCCTAAACCCGGCTATGGCTATGGGATGCTGAAGAAGGTGATCAATAAAATTCGCGGCAGTATTTTCTTCTTCGGAGAGAAGGATCACTCGGACTCGCTCTTCGAAGCGAGTCTTGTACTCCTCGGGGATCTCAATCGAACCATTCTTGACTTTTGCTTGAAACTCTACAGCGTACATGGCTCTTTCCTCCGAACTCTGAGAAAAACAGGAGATCTTTTATTGAAGGAAAGATAGTTGTCTCAAACCTCTGCTGTCAAGCCACGCTGAACGCCCCCGCGCACCGCGAGCGGCCCACACGCGGCCTTTCGGGTTCATTCCTTCACGCCGCAGGGCCGCGATGCGGTGGCGCGGTTTGGTTAGCCCGTCCCCTCAGACACTTTCGCCATACATCGTCCGAGCGCTTCGGACAACTTCTTCGCCTGCTCAACACACTCCTCAAGAGGCACCTCGACTGCACCAAAAGGAAACCGGTCCTGGCCTGTAGTGAACCCGTCGCCCGCGAAGCGTGGAATCACGTGAAAGTGGACGTGGAAGACGTCTTGACCTCCGTGTCGCTCGTTGTTCTGGCGAATCGAAACACCATCGGCACCCCACACTGCTTTCACTGCTGCCGCAACGCAGACAAGTGTTGTCATCAATGGGGCTGCGAGGTCGTTGCCAATCTCATAGATCTGGGCCACGTGCCGAGTAGGGACCACGAGCATATGGCCTCGGTTACGGGGCTGCTGATGACGGCTGGGAAACACCGCTGTCTGGCTGTCGCAAAACGTGAGAATTTCCGGCGTGAGTTCACCGCGCACGATCTGACAGAACACACACGAGGTTGTGGCTTCGGCGCTTATCGTTTCCATCGTGCTTTTGCTCCAGTCAAATACGGTCGTCTTTCGCCGAATGATTTGAATCTGTCGGGCTAACATGAATTCAACGGCTGTGCCATTTCTATTAGCAGCAACATGTCTCTACCGCTAGCAACATGTTGCTATATCTACCAACCCCCACGTTTCTATATCTGGAAACTGACCAGTTTCTATTCATAGAAACCTTACCAACGATTATCAGCATCCTTCTGTAAACCCTATAAACCATCCCTGTCAAAGATCTCCTCTTCTCCCTCCATGGTTGACACCTTCCCCATGCTCACGCAGGATTCAAGCAACTTTTTGTCGAAGGATGACTGCGCATGCCGACTGTGAATCTCGATCTGTTTAACCCCACCGAAGAACATACCCTGCTGCGCAAGACCGTGCGCGATTTCGTGCGGACGCATGTGGAGCCGCAAGCTTTAGAATACGACCGACAGGAGCGTTTCAACCTGCCGTTGTTTCGCCAGCTTGGCGATCTCGGCCTGTTGGGGATTACCGTGCCAGCGGAATATGGCGGCTCTGGCATGGATGCCCTGGCTGCCGTGATTGCGCACGAAGAATTGTCAGCCTCCGACCCCGGCTTCTGCCTTGCCTATTTGGCGCACGCGATGCTGTTCGTCAACAACTTCTGCCACAACGCCAACGCCGATCAGCGCCAGCGCTATCTCGACAAAGTGATCTCCGGTGAATGGGTCGGCGGCATGTGTATGACCGAACCATCGGTAGGGACAGACGTCTTGGGCATGAAGAGCGAGGCCATACGTCGTGGCGATTATTACTATCTGAACGGGCGCAAGATGTTCATTACCAATGGCGCACTTGATGACGCGACGTTGGGCAACATCTTCCTCGTCTATGCGCGGACGGAGAAAGGCATCAGTTCGTTCGTGGTCGAAAAAGGATTTTCGGGATTCTCTCTCGGGCAGCGCCTGCATGGCAAAGCCGGGATGCGCGCGTCGATGACGGCGGAGCTGGTCTTCGACGATTGCGTGGTGCCAGTGGAGAATCGCCTCGGAGAAGAAGGCGACAGCTTGCTCCACATGATGCGCAACTTGGAAATCGAGCGCGTGACCATTGCCGCAATGTCCACTGGCATTGCCGGGCGTTGTGTGGAGGTGATGACTCGTTATGCCAGCGAGCGCACCGCCTTTGGCCAACCCATCAATGCCTTTGGTCAGATTCAGCGCTACATTGCCGACTCCTACGCACAGTACATGGCGGCACGCACGTATCTGTATTACACCGCTGTGCGCATGGATCTGAATAAGCCCGGTCAACGGATCGATTCCGATGGCGTCAAGTTGGTGGCGACCATGATGGCGAAGCAGGTAGCGGACAATGCCATGCAAGTGTTAGGGGGCTACGGGTATCTCGGCGAATACGTGGTCGAGCGGCTATGGCGCGATGCCAAATTGCTGGAAATCGGCGGTGGCACGCTGGAAGCGCATCAGAAGAATATCACCAAGGACCTAACGAGACGGATGGATCTCATCCGCTAAGGAAGAATGTCATGAATCGAGGACTGTGGGACCGCTTTATGATCATGCTGATGGGCGTGGTCCTCTACTTTGGGGCAACCGAGCTGTGGGCCAATCCCCACTCAGAAGATGCGACTCGGTACATTTTCGCCTCGGGCTTGGCTGTGCTCGTGATCGTGTTGAAGATCAAGGCGCTGCGCAAGTCTAACAGTGCATCGGGGTAAGGTGTGCATAACAATCCCTTGGTAACGATACGTTCAGCGCTGCATAAAAGCCCTGGATTCCGGGTCGCGGCCTGCGGCCCCCGGATCAAGTCCGGGGCAGGCATTGCCCGGAATGACAGACGAGGTGGAGTCGCCATTCCTGCGAAAGCGGGAATCCAGAATTCTGTTATGTCCCCACATAGCGGTGCCTCAAGGCTGCTCGCTCAGTCGCACGGCTTCACGTTGTTCGAGCTGATTCTCGTGATCGTGATCATCAGCATCGCTGCCGCGTTAGTGGGACCAGCGATCGGCAGTCGGTTATTGCAAACGAACATCCGCCGCACAGTGCTCCAGCTCCGCTCGGCGGTGGAGGTGATGCGCATGCAGGCCGTGCGTTCCGGTCAGGAAGCCGTCATGGTGGTAGACCCACGGGATAATGCCTATTGGCGAGAGGGCGGAGGCGAGCCGGTGGCCTTATCTCCAGATAATGCGCTGCTCTCGGCTCGCAGCCGCTGGCTACGGGAAAATGGACAAGCAGAGTTCCATTTTTATCCAGACGGCACCAACTCCGGCGGTGCTATCCGTGTTGAGCAAGGGCGCGGCAGTGCGACTGCGTATCTCGTGGTGCTCGATCCGCTGTTGGGCATCGCTTCAATCGTGCGGGATGAGTGAGCATGCTAGTTGATGGTCCATAGTCGTTAGTTGGGCACATTATGCAAAGAGACGGCAAAAATAATACAAGGCATTCTGAGCCACCCAGAGCCCGGGACGCTCAGCACGGAAGGGGAAACGGGGGAACATCGCTGACCGTCATTCCCGCGAAAGCGGGACTCCAGAATCTTTGGCCTGGATTCCGGATCTCGCGACGCTCGCCCGGAATGACGGGCTACCTTAGGTATTTGACGCGATTTAAGCGGTTTGTTTCTGAGTCGCAGCCAGGCTTTACCCTGCTGGAAGTGATGGTCGCTTTGTCCATTTTGGCGATGGGCATCGTGACGGTGCTACAACTCTTCTCTGGGAGCTTACAGCTTGGCGTCAAAGCTTCTCGTCACACGCAGGCCGCCATCTACGCTCAAAACGTCATGGACCGCATCTTTGCGCAAACGCGGCTCGAAAACGGCGAAGATGGCGGCGAGTTCCCGGGCGGGTATTCCTGGCAGGCGAGGGTCGATGAGCTACGCCCCGACGAAGACCAGTCGTCGCTCAAACCAGATCGCCCCAATCCGATGGACCTGTTTCACCTCAAGGAGATTGAAGTCCAGATTCGCTGGGAGGAAAATGGCGGACCGAAAGTCTTTGCCCTCAAATCTCTTCGTACCCAAATTGAGCAATCCGAAAATGCCCCTCCCGTCCCGCCAGACCAACCCAACTGATGCCTCCGGCTTCACTCTGCTGGAACTCATCATCAGTTTAACGATTGTGGGACTCGTGGCTGTTTTGATCTACGCCACGCTCAACATTGGCGCAGGAGCAGCCGACCGTGGCGAAGTGCGCAGCCGTGAGAATCAACGGGCACGCGCGGCGCTCGCCCTCATCGGGCGTCATCTTAAATCCGCCTATCCTTTGACGTTGCAAGGCGAGCAAGGATCATTCGTGTATTTTTTTGGCGAGCCGAATGCCCTGAGTTTCATTTCCAGCGCCGGAAGACCAGAAGCTGGCGGTCTGGAGAAGGTGACGTATTTTCTGCGTGAACAAGACGGGCGGCGGAGTTTGTGGGTGCGTACGTCTTCACCGACCTTACCGACGGATTTGCTCAACAACCGGGAGGGC
>SYOC01000114.1 GCA_005804965.1 Pseudomonadota bacterium | reverse complement strand
GGCGGTGGAAGCGGGCTGGGCTGCCGTAGCAAATGGCGAACGTGGCATGGCATTGTCTCCGAGGATGCTTCTGAGAATAATCACTCAACCTCTTCTCTTTACAGCACTTTGTCCGGTTCGTACAACTTGCAACCAGTTCAGAAGGAGCGCATAATGACGAGACGCAGTCGTACCCTCATGATGTGCACTGCCAGTTTTCTCTGGCTGGTTTCACTTTCTTCTGCCGACACGGTCACCCCGGGCATCGCGATTGATCAACACAACTGGCAGGTGGCAGAGCAGGTGTTACCGCCAGAGATTCTCCGGCCCCTGCAGGCGGGAGAATTTGTGATTACCGTGCAGGAAACCACCAACTTCCCCGTACGTCAGTCATACCTTGCCGCTACGGAAACCAATACCTCCCAGGTTGTGCTCGATGGCGGTATGCGCATCACGGGCTATACCGGTGGACGGCCCTTTCCGGTGATCGATATGGCTGACCCTCGTGCCGGTGAGAAAGCCGCGTGGAACTGGCGCTATCGCGATATGCCCAAAGCCCTCGATATGCGCGTGACCATGCAAAGCGTCAATGATAACGGCGCCGTCACCATGCAGAACCTCGGCAGGATGCAGGGGCGCTACGGCCTCCACCGCGTGGGTGAAGAGCAGAACGACCCCGAGTGGCAGGAACGCGGCATCTACATGAAATCGGTTTTCCAGTTATTGGCTCCAGCCGATCAGGAAGGACAGATGCGGATCGTGACGCAGTTCGACGATATGGCGTCAACACACGAAGAGATGGCGTACAATCCACAGAACCGTCGTATTCGCAAAAGCTACGCGAACGTGTTAGGACTTATGGGAGGTGGACGGTATGAGGTGCTCATGGAAGAACAGCCTCCCTTCTTCTTCTTTGGTTACATCCATCCGTATCAATGGACCTACAAGGATGAAGAAACACGGCTGGTTCCGGGTTTTTTGCGTGCCGAACACCTCACTTTTAGTGGCAAAGGCAATTGGTATCCCAATGTGCCGTGGGAACTGCGCCGGGTGGTGGTGGTGGAAGCACTGCCGAAAGGCTCGCATCCCTACGCGAAGCGAGTCTTCTATCTCGACGCGCAGACCTACGCCCCGGTGTGTAGCCTCAGTTACAACGCACAGGGGGAGTTTGTCCGCTTGGGGTTGCTCATTCATGGGCATCCGGATTTTGTCCCGGGCGCAAGCGGTAAACAGCTCCCGGTGCCGATGGGAGCCGCGTGGATTAATCCCGCGCGTGCGCAGGCCACGCAATTCATCGCCACTCGACCCACGTTCAAGGACGACGACTCACCACGCCGCTATGAGCTGATGGAATTATTGCGAAGGGGGAAGTAGCGGTTGTTGAGGGAGCCCTGTGTACCAAGAAGTCAACTTTCTGCGGCTCTAAGTACAGAACGCAGGAATTGCGTGTCGAGTTCTGTAGAGGCTTGCCAGCGTCGTCATGCCCGCGCAGGCGGGCATCCTGGAGCATCCAGCACTAGCCAGTGCTTTTGCCCCCTGGATTCCGGGCCTCGCGTTGCTCGCCCGGAATGACGGAACGGCAAACCCGCTGCGTATTTCCTGCGCACGGTACTAAGGAGAGGAGGATGGTTCAGCAATGGCTGGCATTATCAATTTTCTACTCTTGATCTCGGTCATGTGTCTGGTGTTGGGAGTTGGCTTGAGCGTCCCATTTGGCAAATTGCTCGCTGTCGCCACACAGTACCAACTGGTGCTGCGCGGCCTGGTGGCGAATTTTGTGATCGTACCGTGCGTGTTCACTCTTGCGCTACGAGGAATGTCCTTTAGCCCTGATGTCGTCATCGGCCTGCTCGTGCTGGCCGCCGTCCCGGTCGCAGCTCTGGCTCTTCCTTTTGTGGGGATGGGCCGAGGCGATGTCCCGTATGCGGTGGGGCTCACGCTCATTGTCGCCTTTCTCAGCCTCCCCCTCACGCCGCTCATTCTTGCGCTCAGCTTGCCCCCAAGCGAAGCGGGCTTACAAATTGACACGCTAAAAATCCTGCAAACCCTCTTAACCGCCCAGGTGATCCCGCTCAGTGTCGGCATGACCATCCGGCATCTCAGACCGCTGTGGGCAGAGAAGCTGCTCCAGTTCCTGCCCAAGCTTGCTCGCATCGGTGTTGTCTTTACTCTCACCTTAATCGCGGCCACTCAAGCCCGACAAATGGTTGACCTTGGTATCCTGCCTTATCTGGCATCTCTTTTCTTCGTTATCGTCTGTGTCCTTATCGGCGATGTGATGATGAGAGGCGAGGCGGCGGCAACACGCCGGTCGCTAGCCATCTCCACGGCGATTCGGAATGCGGCGGTGGCTTTCCTCATCGTCAATACCAATTTTCCAGGTAGTCCAGCTCTCACGATTGTCTTTGTCTTTGCCCTCCTGTCCCTGCTCGTCAGTTTTATCTACGGGAAGATCATGATCGGTGCGGCCGTGCAGAGTGCGGAGGCATCATGAATGAACTCTCTCGGCAATGCTCCTCTGATTTGTCGACTACCCACGACGATCATCAAGGCGACCCAGGGGGTGTCCCTCCCATCCGCGCACCGCGAGCGGCCACACCGTAGCTTTTCAGATTTACCAGAACCCAACGTGGCCGCACTGCGGTGGAACGGATGGCTAGCCCTTCCTACACATTGGCGTGCAATTTTTCGAGTACCCACTCTCGCACTAACACTGCCTCTGCTACGCCTCGTGCTTGAGTGACTCGCTTGACTGCTTCTAGCTCTTGGGAACGGAGGTGGAGGGGAATTGTTGTTTCAGATTTGCATTCAAAGACCGGCTCAGCCACCTCTTCTAAGTCCTCCGTAAACTCGGTGAGGTCATGAGTATCCCAAAATTGGGCCAATTCTTCGATCGAATCGATCTGGGGAAGTTTTCGACTTTTCATCGTCGTCTCCATTGGTTAAAACGCCGCTTCTCTTTCAGCATCATTGGGCGGGCAGTGACCGGAAACCCTCGCCCATCTGGAAATGCTATCACGACGCAAAACAGATACCGACCACCAGTGGTTTGACCCATCACGTAGTAGACGGGATTCTTGCCGAACGACTTGGCCCGTAGAACGAAAGGCCGTCCGAAACAGACCTCTTCGACTTCTTCGGGATGTATGTTGTGTTCGGCAATATGCTAGATCCGGTCGTCTGGCCATACCAACTCATAGATTTTCACACCGTTGAGTGTATCTGAGAGAGAGTCTCTCGACAATGAAAACAGCTAACGCTCTCGCGCACCGCAAGCCGCCAGACCGTGTCCATTCAGACTTAACGGAGACCCAACGTGGCCGCGATGCGGTGGCGCACGCGGTTAGTAAGTCTCGGGGGGACAGTGAGCCTTTTCCTCGCTTCGTGTTGCCTTTCATTTTGTCCCTTTCACGTCGGCCTTCGCACTGCGCTGTGTCCTCATTCTTTCTTTGGAACTGCGCTTCGAGAACCTCAAGACTCTCCCTAATGCATCAAAGTGCTTTGGTCATGAAAACACTATTGGGGTCGCCAATATAGTCTGCGAAGGGTGGACAATACGCAAAACCAAAACTTGCGTATAAAGTGCGGGAGGGGATAAAAAACTCCATTGACCCGGTTTCGAGACTCACCCGTGTATACCCACGTTGTTTTGCTTCCTTCAGGAGGTGCTGAAGCATCTGTTTCGCAACACCCTTGCGCCGATGAGAAAAGGCCGTGCGCATTGACTTAATTTCCGCATGCTGCGGGTCGAGTTCTTTGAGTGCCCCGCACCCGGCTAAGCTCCCCTCGTCCCAAATTGTCCAAAAAATTATGGCTGGTTTGCGCAGGCCTTCGAGGTCTAGGGCATGGATACTTTCTGGAGGAGAGACCCGGTGCATGTCGCGAAGATGCTCGTTCAGTAGCGCCGCGATCTCCGCTCCTGTCAGGTCATCTCTGCGTATGTCCATCGCTTACCCTCATTTTTGCCTTTCGACTTTCAGAGCCCAACCACTACTTATCAGTCTCATTTGCCTTGATACAGCGCATGCTCATCTTTCTCGCCTACTGCCCGCTGCGCAGCCTTTCCAGACGTTCGCGAATCTCAGCGGCGTCGCTGGCACCCGGCGTAATCAGCAAATACCGGGCATAGCCCTGCACCGCCGCGCTGCGGTCGCCTTTCTCTTCAAAGGCTTGCGCGAGGTTGCGATAGGCGGGGCTGTATCTGATGTTGAGGCGAATGGCCGTTTGGTAGGCGGCAATCGCTTCCTCCAAATTGCCGGTGGCGCGAAACGCCAAACCCAAACCGTTCGAAGCTTCCGCATAGTTCGGCTTCAGACGGAGCGCGGCGAAGAACGCGACAATCGCTTTCACCCCGTCCTTTTCATCCAATCGTGCCTGACCACGTTGGAAGTGTTCCTGGGCTGTACCGGCTGCCGGGGTAGGAAAGGTCTGCTTCTGGAGAGCCTCGTTCAGCGTCGCCGTTTCTGGCGACGGCGGAACCGCAGCGAGATACTGCTGGTAGGCAGCAATAGCGCCTTCTCGATCATCTTGGCGTTCGAGGGCATTACCCAAGTTATACGAAGCCGCCGCATTCTGCTTGCTGGAGGCGAGAAATGCATTAGCAGCAGCGGCGAAGTCACCACGATCATACAAAGCCAGCCCAAGCCCGTGCAGGGCGTCCGGGCGCTCTGGATCAAGTTTCACCGCAGTCTGAAACTCGGGAACGGCAGCCGCGCTATCGCCTTTGAAATAATGCGCCATCCCTAAGTTAGCGTGCAAGTCGGATCGGTTGGGTTCGCGTGTCGCGGCAATCGTCAGTTCTTTAATCGCTTCCGCCCACTGCCCTTGGCTGAGGAGCAGAGTGCCGCGTTGATCGGGACCAACAACTGGCGGGGCATTCGGGTCCACTGCTCCTGGCGGGGCTTCTGGTACCATCGGCACTGCCTGCGCTCCGACGAAAGTTGGCGGACTCAGGAAAAGACCAAAGCCGCACATCAGTACAAGTCGCCGTCTCCAGTGTAGTTGCATGCCGTTCTCCTTGGCCGTGTCGTTACTGTCGGACCGACGGACCGAAGCGCTTGTGTCGAGAGATTAACTGCATGATCGGGTCGTATAAAGACGCATTGCTCGCCACCAGCCCCGGCAGTAGGGTTTTGGCTTGGTTGAAAACTACGGTGGTGCCGTCAAGGTTGGAGATTTTCCCACCAGCTTCTTCAACCAACAACACACCCGCACAGATATCCCATTCGTTCTTTGGCACGAGGGTAAACGAGGCATCGGCCTCGCCGGCAGCGATTACAGCCAATTTGTAGGCGATGCTGCCGGTTGGCCGCGTCTGAAAAGCACCTTTGAACACGTCCCATTCACCGCGCTTGGTTTCCGAGCGGCTAGAGAGAATCGTGGCGTCTTGCAAACGCGCTAGCGGCGATACCTGCAAGCGCTGCTCTTCGCACCACGCGCCTTGTCCACGCACCGCCCAGTACAATTTACCGACAGGATTATAGGCAACACCGACGACGGGCACGCCATCTTCGACCAGAGCGATGGACACGGCAAATTCGGGAATCTTCTGGATAAACTCTTTGGTGCCGTCCATTGGATCGACAACCCACACCCGGCGACGCGAGAGCCGCGCTGGCGAGTCCACCGTCTCTTCCGATAGCCAGCCGTCTTCAGGAAAGGCATCTTGGATAATGCGATGAATCGTGTGGTTGGCTTCACGATCCGCCCGCGTGACCGGACTATCTTTCTCTTTGTAATCCACCGTGTAGTTGGTGTTGTAGATGGAGCGAATGATCGCCCCCGCCTCCAAAGCGGCAACAATGGCGCGGTCTTTTTCTGCGGCGAAAGTGTGTGTTTTCATAGGTATACAGCGGCTTGGCGGGCGCGGTTCAGGCATTTTTCTGGCGATATTCTTCAGCGAGAGTTGCGAGCATCTGCTCGCGTCGAGCATACAAACGACGCGGAGTGCGCGGCGCGTGCGTCGCCATAGCGTAGGCGGTGATCAACGGCAGCGCGATGGTAGAATCCGTGTAACAGACCACCGTGTCTGGCAGGGCATCGGGATCGACCTTCCCCCACGAGACGGCTTCACTCGGCGTTGCGCCGGAGAGTCCGCCGGTATCAGGGCGCGCGTCAGTAATCTGGATAAAGAAGTCGTGGCCGTTTTCTGCGAGGCCCAACACTTCTTGAATCTGCGGCTCGGTCTGCAGGATGAAGTTTTTCGGCGACCCACCACCGAGGATGAAGACGGCACTCTTGCCGCCGCCCCGCTTGGCATCGAGCACGATGGCCGCCGTCTCGTTGACATCCCCTGAAACATCGAAGACCAGCTTATTGCCCAATAAGGCTTGGGCGGCGACGTTCATACCAATAGAACTATCCCCTGGCGACGACGTGTAGATCGGCACACCATACTCAGCAGCAACCGACAGCAACGACCGGCGCTTCTGTCCCAGCAGGGTCTCGCGCTCACGCACATAGCGACCCATGTGATAGTGAAACTCTGCGGTACTCATGGTCTTTTGGAATTCCGGCGCAGTCATGGTTTGGCGGAAGAAGGCATCGGTTTCCAGCAACACCTCATAGTCGAAAAAGATGTCATAGATGCGCACCACGCCCTCTTCTCGCAGGGTCACGTCGCTGACGTTAGGCGAGCCTTGATGCAAATTCAGCCCAATGCCGAAATGGGTGTCGTGATAGAGATTCGCGCCGGTGGAGACGATCCAGTCCACGAACCCGCTTTGGATCAGAGGAATCAAGCAAGAGATGCCCAATCCAGCGGGAGTCAGCGCACCAGTGAGGCTCAGGCCAATGGTCACGTCGGGTGCAAGCATCTTACGGGCAAATAATTGTGCTGCCTCACGCAACCGTCCGGCGTTGTAGGACAGAAACGTTTGATCAATCAGCTCGACCACGTTAATCGCAGAATCCACCGGGCGGGGATCAATTTTGGGGCCATATGCACGTCGAGGCTTCTGCGCCATGCTCACTCCTCGGTCCTTAAAATGAAGGGCTAGACTACCATACCGCCCCGAGGAAACCAGTCCTGAGACAAGTCGCTTCGCTTTTCCTATTTACGACTCTCTCTCTTCTCTGGTAGCATGTCTGCACTATGACTACTGTTCGTATTGAACCCAATTACAAAGTCACTATCCCCAAAAACGAGCGGGAGGCTCTCGGCTTGAAGGTGGGCGAAGAAATCACTATTACAGTGCACCGCTCTGAATCTCTGCCGACCTACACCCCAACCAAGCGGGAACTTGCCGCTATCGAAAAAGGCCGAGAAGAAATGAGGAAAGGGCAGTATTACACGCTTGAGCAATTCCGTGAGCAACTCTTGGGAAGTCCGAATAAAAAAGCCCGCGCAAAAAAGCCTCCTTCGCGCACCACGGCCTGAACGCGAGCGACTCCAACGCGCCCTTGACGATATGGCCCGTGACCCTTTTGCCGGCGATATCGTCCCTCTCGCTCAGCAACCCGCTGCTTACCGCCGCCGTGTAGGAAATTGGCGCATCCTTTTCGACGTCGATACTTATTTGCATCTTATTGAAGTTCGTCTTATCCAACGCCGCACCACCACGACCTACAAAAAAAGAAGCTAATCTTCAGCCTTCCCATGATCCGCATACGCCGCTGCCAGCCGTTGCAGCCGCAGGGCATAAGTGTCAACCATAACGCCGCCCTGCCACACCGGCGGGAAAAACGCTCGCGTCTCCGCAAGAAATGCCGCCGTCTCTTCAGGAACGAGCACATTGACGTCGTGCCCGGCGGCAAGCCCGTCGCGAACTGAGGTCGCCGAGACCTCGGCAATGTCATCGGAGAGCGGACAGAAATGAATGTGCGGACGATAGACACGGTTGCCCGGCTGGTCGAGAATTCGTTCGAACTCGGCACGAGCCATGTCGCCACGATTGGCCACAATCAGCGAGGTCAAGGCGAAAAGCTGCTGCAAAGCTGCCGCACGGTCCTGATAATACTTCGGGTCGAGAATCTGTAGCAGTTTATCCATCCCTACCACGAACGACAGACTAACTTGTTCACCCAGAAGAGCACGAAACGCTTGCGCTTGCTCGTAGTACAGCCCGCGATTCACCATCGCCACACCATTCCCCGCGTGCCGTTCGGCATAGCGCGAGAGTAGGAGCAAGCGATCTTCCAGACTCATGCCAGTGACTTGTTCTTTCTCCACTGTGACTTTCGCTAGCGTGAACAGCACCACGTCCAACCCCATGACTTCCCGAGCACGGTCCGCCAGTTCGGTATGGGCGAGGGTCAGGGGATTGAACGACCCGCACAGTAGACCGAGGCGCTGGACCGGTGGCAACGATTGCGGATAAACGAGGTGGGCCGTCGGGGGCGCATGCAAATCCACGCTCGCGATCTCCTCATGTAAGCCACACAAACGGCGGACATCCGCAGTCGGCAATTCCATTGTCATACGCGTCTCACTCAGCGCCCGTCTTTACTCCGGCGAGCGCAGCCAGCATATAATGCTCGGCAAGCAAAACCTAGGTTCGGGAAGGAGACACTCGTGGAGGTACGGGATTTTGGTCGCGTGAAAGTCATGCTTGGCAAGAAAAACGGCAAGTATCCGTATGGCAATTCCATTCTCATCGACGACGATGTTACGGCCTTGATCGACCCCTCGCTCATGATTCGCGAGTTCCATCAGGAGCTGGCGCTGCCGCGCATCGATATGGTGTTTAACAGCCATTATCACGAGGATCACGGCGTGGGGAATTCCTTGTTCCCCGACGCCCCGCTCTACATGCACCCGCTCGATGCTCCCGCGCTACGCTCGATCGACGTACTGTTCGATTGCTACGGCATGGACGCGGTCTCGACTGAAGCGTGGAAGCCAATCGTGGTCGAGAAGTATTTCTACGATACCCGCGATCACATCGTGGAGTTTACCGACGGGCAGGTGTTCGACTTTGGCCATACCCGCATGCGCGTGATGCACACCCCCGGGCACACCGGCGGTCACTGCTGTTTTCTCTTTGAGGAGGAGGAGCTGCTGTTCGTCGCCGATTGGGATCTGACATGGTTCGGGCCGGTGTATGGCGACGCTACTTCGGACTTGGCGGACTCCATTCTGTCGTTGAACCGTATCCGCGACTCCGGGGCCAAGGCACTCGTCAGCTTTCACGAGGCCGGCATCTGTGAGGAGAATCGGCGCGAGGTCGTGACCCAGTATCTCGACATCATCTATGATCGCGAGCGCCAACTGCTGGAGTTTCTGGCGGCCCCCCGCACGCTCGACGAGATTGTGAAGAAACGGATTGTGTACCGCAAAGATTACAGCAATGTGGTGTGGATCGACGCCGTGGAGAAAAACTCCATGGCGTTACACCTGCAACTGCTGCTGCAAGACGGGCGCGTGGAATGGGACGGCACCCGCTATGTGCGCTGCTCGTCATGATAGGCTGCCTCTTGGATTCCCGCATTGACCGTCCGTTTCCGCCCGTGATAAGCCTGGAAGACCATGTCTTTTCGGAAACTTATTGATTTTTTTCGCACATTTGCTCCTCTCGTCTGCGGGTTCGTCATGGCGGCCTGTGCCGCCTCTCGCCCCGTCCCGCCGCCGTCGCCATCCCCTGTTCCCGAACCGCCACCGTTCACGATTCCCGGCGATCCGGTCGTACTCACCCCAGCAGAACGCGCTTTAGGTCATTTTCTCAAAGGAAAGGTTGCCCTAGATAATGGCGATCAGGAGACCGCGCTGACCGAGCTGGAACAGGCCGTCACTAACGATCCCGACACCCCCTTTCTCCGCTTCCGACTGGCTGCCCTCTATGTGCGAAAAGGCAAACTCCCAGAAGCGCTGGAGCATTGCCGAAAAGTCGTCGAGCAAGAGCCGGCCAACGAAGAGGCACAACTGCTGCTGGCCGGACTCCTGTCTTCCTCCAATCAAGAAGCCGAAGCTGCGGCGATTTACGAAAAAGTGCTCGTCAACGAACCGAAGAACCAGGAACCCTATCTGTATCTCGGTACCCTGTATGCCAAGCAAGGGAAATTCGACGAGGCGATTGCCGTCCTGCAAAAGTTGATCGAAATCCGCCCACG
>SYOC01000113.1 GCA_005804965.1 Pseudomonadota bacterium | reverse complement strand
ATCGGCGCGTTCATGCTCGCTCAGGTGCGTTTGATTGTCCGGGCCGGCATTCGTCCGCGCGGCTTGCTGCTCGGAGCTTACACCGATTCGGCCAAGGCGGTAGAAGAACTGCCTCGGCGGTGGGGGTTCACTTTGCGGCAAGCCAATATCGTGCTGCAATCGCGTCATGATCGCGTGATCGGTCAAGTGATTCGCGACGGGCAGACCATCCTCAACATGGAATTGGAGAACCCCGAGCAGGTCTCTGGCTCTGAGATCACGTACCTCGACAGTCTGCATCTGGCGCGTGTGGTCGAGAAGGGCGTGGAAACTCCGGTCATTGTCCAAGTCGATCCCGAGTATGTGTTTCACAACGCGCAACGCGGGCGGCCGCATTTGCTGGCGTTGCAAGCTGAGGCTTGGGGCGGAGAAAACCGCCTCGGCTGCACTGCGCCGATGCATGCGACCTACTGTCGTTGCGATACCGACTTTCCGCAACTGCGCTTTGGCTTGAACCCGTTGGTACCAGCCGTACAAGGCAGCCGGCGACTCGCGGCGTAGTTCACTGGGGCACGGTACGACGTGCCCCTTGACCTCTTCCCCTTTACCCTTTTCGCGCCACCCAAATTTGTTCGCCACCATGATGGTACGGGCCGCGCTGAAAATCGCCGTACAACGCTTCGACCTTGTAGCCGCATAATTCGAGTAGGTAGCGCATTTCGTAGCGGTAGACATAGCGCAAGGTGAGCGGACTATAGATCTTGTCTACCACGCGCCCGTCAGCATCCATCTCTTCGAAAATGAAATAGGCGTGAAGCTGCTGCTGCTCGGCATCAATGCGTCCAGTAAACCACACGACCACCCGCCGTCCGGTCTCGAGGTGGATGAACTCGGAGTCTTTCCGCAACGCCGCACCGAGCGGCCCGAGCTGGGCAGCGAGCAGTTCCAGGTTGGGATCGAATACGTTAAAGATCAGCCGTCCGTCTTCGCTCAGATGCTCACGAATACACGTCAAAGCTTGCCGTTGGTCTTTGGGCGTAAGCAGATGTAAAAATGCGCGATAGGGAATGACAATGAGCGCAAACTGTCGTCCAAGAGAAAACCGCCGCATGTCTGCTTCGACTAACTCGACACGCCGCTGTGTCTCGACACTCCGTTGGGCCAGCTTACCCCGTAAGACTGCAAGCATATCCGGCTCGCGATCGAGACCAACAACTGACACTCCGGCTTCGGCCAGTGGCAGCAAAATCCGCCCGGTACCGCAGCCGATTTCCAGCACCGTCGTCGCAGATTTCCTCGCCTCCTCCAAATAGAAGGAGACGTCGCCTTCGACCCCCAACGAATAATAATCGTAGAACGCGGCATCAAGATAATTGTATTCTTTCATCGGCGCTCACAGCGCATGGCTACAGCCAGCGTACTGGTCGAACTCGGTGCTGAGTCCGGTTCTGCCAACTTTGCGACGCACGTCATCTAACGATAGTCGGAAATACACCGGACGGTTATGCGCACAGGCATGGGGGTTGGTCGTTTGCGTCCAGGCACCCAAGAGTCGTGCCTGTGCTTCCGGAGTCAGCACTTGGCCAGCTTTAACGGCCCCCAAGCAAGCGAGCGCTTGATAGACATCTTCCTTGCCGCTCCGCATACGCGCCAGCAAGCGGGCAAAGGCCAGACTCGAAACACGCGGCTCGATGAAATCGGGAAGCGCACGCAACGCTACCACCTGCGCACCGAAGGGATCGATGACAAATCCACAGGCTTCGAACTCGTCCACATGCGCTTCGAAGAAGGCACGTTCGTCAACGGAGAGATTCACAACTTGCGGCGCGATGAGCGTGTGGCTCGCCACACGCTGGTGTTGCAAGCGTTCGTACAATACTCGCTCCTCCGCCGCGTGTTGATCCAACAGATAGAGATGCCCCTCAGCGAGTGTGAGTAAGAACGTATTCTCTACCTGCCCGACCAGCGAGAAACCCGACTGTGCGTCCGCACCATATTCAGATCCAGACTCGGCAACTTTCCCAGCTTGCTCAGCTTGCATCCACGCCGGGCGCGAACGGCGAAGCAAGGCACCGCGTGCGAGGTCGTACATCGCCACATCGTCACGAAACCGCACTTCGGCCTTTGCCGGATGCATGTTGACATCCACTTGCGAGGGATGCACGTCGAGAAACAGAAACACCATGCCACCCTCGCCTTGCAAGCTCTCGCGCACGGCGCGATAGAGCACCCGGTTGCGCACCGGGCGTCGATTGACGAAGAAGTAGTACCGTCGCCTCCACACTTCTTCACTCGTCAGCGCGAAGCCCCAAACGCGACCGGCGGTTCCTGCATCTTCAAACTCTTCCAATCCAGCAGTCGCCTCGCGACCGAAACAGGCGGTAATGCGGTCGGCCAACGAAGCGGAAGGAAACGCATAGACCTCGCGTCCGTCAAAAAACAAGGAGAACGTTTTCTCGGGAAACGCTAACGCCAAGCGCGTAAACACACCCATAATGTGCCCATACTCAGTGCGAAGGCTGCGCAGAAACTGACGGCGCACGGGAGTATTGTAGAAAAGGTCCCACACTTCCACCGTCGTGCCCAAGGCCGCGCCCGCGTCTTGGGCAGAGACCAACGTCCCGCCTTCGACGCGCACCTCTGTCCCTAACGCGGCCTCTCGTGCTCGCGTCAGCAGTCGCACGCGCGCCACCGAGGCAATACTCGGTAATGCCTCCCCACGAAAGCCGAATGTGCGCACAGCGGTCAGGTCGGACTCGCTCACAATCTTGCTGGTGGCGAAGCGGGCGAACGCGAGCGAAGCCTCAAGAGCGCTAAGGCCGACGCCATCGTCAGTCACGCGAATCAACCGCCGACCGCCTTCTTGGATGTCGACGCGCAGGCTATTAGCTCCCGCGTCCAGCGCGTTTTCCATCAGTTCTTTCACCACACTGGCTGGACGTTCAATCACCTCACCAGCGGCGATGCGTTGTTGGAGAGTCGGGGGCAGGATACGAATGGACATGGATGAAACCGTACTACGTGCTGCGTATTACGTGAAAGCAATTTTTGGTGCGCCACAGGCCTCGTTTCACGAAACACGCAGCACGGTTTACGTACCACGTTTCCTGCCTCCCGTCTCTCGCCTTGCCCTTCCCCGGTAAACGGCATAGGACATTCGCGGAAGGAGTGTCTTCGTCATGGATGCTGCCCCCACCCCCCTCTCGTTGGATCAATTACGCGGCAATTTAGCCGCTTTTGTCACTAACCCTTATCCGATCTACAGCGAATTGCGCGAGCAAAGCCCAACCTTCATGGAGTTCGTGCCGGCTGGCGTCGTGCCGGGACTCGATGAACCCCTCGCAGCCTGGGGCTTCATGCGCCATGCTGACGTGTACGCCGCCCTGCGCGATCATGAGACCTTTACCTCGGCGCGCAATCCTTTGGTCGAAAAAGGCTTCTTCCCGCAGCTCGTGCTGATTATGGACGACCCGCCGCGCCACACGCGCTTTCGCCGTCTCGTGAATAAAGCCTTTACCCTGAGACGGGTCGAGTCTCTGGAGCCGTGGATTGCCCGCATCGCGAACGAACTCCTTGACGACATCGGCAGCGGCGAGACAGACATTGTCCAGACCTACACCACACCGCTGCCGGTGAAAGTCATCACCCGGCTGCTCGGTATCCCAGGAGAGGATTACGTCACCTTCAAGCGCTGGTCTGACACGTTCATTTCCTCGCTGATTTCCATTTCCCTGGAAGAGCGTATGCAGAATACCATGGAGATGGTGGAGTACTTCGGCAAGATGGCAGCGGCGCGGCGTGCTCAGGGTGCCGAGGATTTGATTACTGCTCTAGTCGAAGCGGAGATTGACGGAGAGTCGCTGCAAGATTGGGAAATCCTTGGCTTCTGCATCTTGCTGTTAATTGCTGGCAACGAAACCACTACGAACCTTGTGGGCAATGCATTGAGTATTCTGGTTGAACGGCCAGACTTATGGCGGCGGATGCGAGAAGATCGCAGTTTAGTCGAGCCTGTCATCGAAGAGACGTTACGCTACGAGAGTCCGGTGCAGCAGCTCCTGCGCATGACGACACGAGAGGTTACCGTCTCAGGTATCACCATCCCTGCCAACGAACTGGTTGCCATCTTCTTCGGCGCGGCCAATCGTGATCCGAAAGAATTTCCCAACCCCGACGAGTTCCGCCTTGATCGCGACCTGCGCAATCCTGTGTCCTTCGGTGTCGGTATTCACTACTGCCTCGGCGCTCCGCTCGCGCGAGCTGAAGCGAAGATTACCTTAAACGCCTTTCTTGACCGCTTCCCGCGGCTTGAGTACGGCGCGGCACCGGGAGTTCGGCAGTCGCAGAGTCCGGTCGTGTACGGGTTCGAGAAACTGCCGCTGCGGCTGCATACCGGAGGTCGCTAACATGCGCCTCGTCATCGATTATCGGAAATGCCTCAAGTCCGGACAATGTTCGTATTTGCACGCGGAGCTGATCACCGCCGATCCTGACGGCACGCCGCGCGTCATTGCCGAACGACTTGGCGAGGATCTCCGCGCAGCGGCGGAAGACGCGGTGGATCTGTGTCCGAGCGGGGCGATATCGTTGACGGAAGAGTAAGGGCAATCACATATAGATTCTCCCTGACCTTTTGCCCACAGGTCCCCGCTAAGGCAACTCCAGCCTTGAGTTGCCTTAGATGATTCCCTGGCCGGACCCCACCGAACGTTGAGCGTGGCTTACGTCAGAAAAAAGCATAGCGCGTAGAACGCGCCCTACCTAGCTTCAGGTGGGGTTTTTATGGCAACACATCCGCAACAGTAATAGAACCTACGGCTTGACCGTCGATAATGAGTTGAACAGCATCGGACGGGCCGTAGTCGTCACGTTGTCGGTAGTCTGACTCTCCGCCTACTATCGAAGGATTGCTATAGACCTCGCACCGGCGGTCGGGCAGATTCATGATCCAATACACGGCAACTCCCGCACGAGCATAGAGGCGCTTCTTCGCGCCTTGATCGCGCAATAACGTCGCATCGGCGACTTCGACGACGAGGGCGAGATCGGCAGGGCCAGGATGCCGATTGACATACAGACGAGGCTCACCACGGATAATAGCGACATCAGGTTCAGGCTCACTGTCCTCCAACGTAATAGGAGCCTGCCCATCGACATACCATCCTACAGGAAGGATGCGCTCCAGTGCGGTTTGCGCTAGGCGCGTAGCGACACGGTGCGGAGGATTCTGTGGCATTTTATAGACAAGCCATCCTTCCAATAATTCCACTGGGTCATCAGCCGTCAAAATGCCAGCCGAGATCATGGCGTGATACTGTTCGACACGTAAGCGCCAAATCGGATCGCGCGGCGTGGCGGCGGGTTCGATCAAGGGTGAGAGAGGAAGGGCATTGGCAGACATGCAGGAAAGGCTAGCAGAAATTACGCAGCAGGAAAATGCTCCAGGTCGGAGGCGATCCTCTACTTTTCGCCTACTTTTCGCCGCTTTCCGCCAGTTTCTTCAACTCCGCCACTAGTAACAACGCCTCCATCGGCGTGGTATGCAATGGGTCAACCCGCGCAAGCTTCGCAACGATGGAAAGCGGCGCATAAGCGCCGTTAGTTTCAGCTACGGCCAACATCGCCGGCTCGATCTTCTGTTCAGCAGCTGCTTCATCCTGTTGCCATCCGTGCAGGAGTTCCTTGGCGCGCAAGACGATATGTTCCGGCAGTCCGGCCAGCTTAGCGACGTAGAGACCGTAGCTCTCCTGTGCAGCGCCGGGTACGACTTTGTAGAGAAACGTAACCTCGTCGCGGTCTTCCCGCACTTCAAGTCGCGCGTTGACGATGCCAGGAACGGTAGCCGCGAGCCGCGCCAGCTCGTGATAATGCGTGGTGAAAATAGTCTTGGCTTTGATCTCACCAGCAAGCGCCTCGGCTACGGCGTGAGCAATCGCCTGCCCATCGGACGTGCCAGTGCCGCGCCCGACCTCGTCGAGAATAATCAGGCTCCGCTCTGTCGCGTGGCGTAAGATATTCGCCGTTTCCATCATCTCGACCATAAAGGTCGAAAGACCACGCGCAAGGAAATCCGCCGCTCCCACCCGTGTAAAAATGCGATCCACCACGCCAATAGTCGCAGACTCGACAGGCAGGAAGCTGCCCATTTGCGCAAGGAGCACCAGCAGCGCCGATTGCCGGGCAAAGGTGCTTTTGCCGGCAGCATTGGGTCCGGTCAGCAGCAAGAGATGATGTTCTTCATCCAAATCGAGATCGTTCGGCACGAACTGCCCAGCTAGCGCTTCCACGACCGGATGTCGCCCTTCTTTCATATGAACGCCATAAGCATTTGAGATGACTGGCTTGACCCACCTTTTCTTCACTGCGACTTCGGCGAGCGCGGACAGAACATCAAGCGTTCCCAACACGGCGGCAGTCTGGCGGAGGCGGTCGGCCTGCGCTGCGACTTGGTCGCGCAAGCGGAGAAAGATTTCGTACTCAATCTGCTTGCAGCGGTCGGCTGCTGACAGGGCCTGCTCCTCAAACCGTTGCAGTTCTTTGGTCAGGAATCGCTCAGCGTTGACCAACGTCTGGCGTCGTGTGTACGACTTTGGCACGAGATGGAGGTAGGACTTCGTGACTTCAATGTAGTAGCCAAAGACCTTGTTGAACCCGACCCGCAGATTGGGAATCTGCGTGCGCTCACGTTCCCGTGCTTCGAGTTGCATCAGCCAGCCGCTGCCGTCGATTTGCATCGCTCGCAGTTCATCCAGCTCTGTCGAAACCCCCTCACGAATAATACCACCCTCTTTCGCAAGCGCACGTGGCTCCTCCACTATCGTGCGGTGAATTTCTTGTTGGATATCGGCGAGCGGATCGAACTCATCGTTCAGCATCTTTAGTAAAGGAGATGAAAAGGACGCCAGCAATTCGTGTACGTCTGGCAAAGGAGCCAGCGAGGCTTGCAACGCCGCCAAATCCCGGGGGTTCGCTATCACCGAAGTAAGGCGTGAGGTCAGCCGCTCCAGATCGAGAATGCGAGACAAGGATCTACGCAGTGCTTCGCGCCAGCGGTGTTGCCCGGCGAGTTCCTCAACTGCGTCCTGCCGTTGTCGGATATCATCAACCACAAGCAGAGGATGCAACAACCAGTTGCGCAAACGGCGGCTGCCCATGCGCGTGGCGGTCGTATTCAACACTGAGAACAGCGTCCCCTCTTCCGTTCCTTGCAAAATGTTTTCGACTAGCTCCAGGTTCCGCTGCGTCTGCTGGTCCAGCACAAGAAACTCTTCGCCACGATACGTCTGCGGCGCTTTGAGATGGGGTAAGAAATCTTGTTGCGTCTCTTTGACATAGGCAAGCAACGCTCCGGCGGCTATTAACGAATGACGATGCGAGAGTTGCAGCCCTTCGGTCACCCTCGGTCCGAACGCCTCACGCAACACACTGAGCGTAGCGTGCGGAGAAAACGCTTTAGCAG
This sequence comes from Pseudomonadota bacterium, assembly GCA_005804965.1. Taxonomy (GTDB): domain Bacteria; phylum Desulfobacterota; class Binatia; order Bin18; family Bin18; genus SYOC01. The sequence goes on along the minus strand of SYOC01000113.1, from coordinate 4,900 downwards.
GGCGCTCGGTGAGAAATGCGCCAGCATACACGCCAGCGCTTCCTCCGGGTGCGGCTCCAGCCCGCAGGACAACTTCTTGCGGACGCATTTTGCCGAGCACGCTGGGCAAGTCTGCCGCTGTCGTCTCCGCCACAAGAAACTCACCAGTCGCCAGCGCTAAGAAAGCCACACCGACTCGCTCTTTCGTCGAAAAGACAGCCGCCAGAGAACGTTCTTTGGCGCCGGTCTCGAACAGGGTGCCGGGCGTGACCACGCGCACGACTTGGCGATTGATGATTTTTCGGCCCTTTTGCGGGGCTTCCATTTGTTCGCAAATGGCGACCTTGTAGCCCTTTTCGACCAAGCGAGCGAGATACGATTCAAGGCGATGATGCGGCACGCCACACAGCGGCACCCGCTCTTTTCCCTTGCCGGTGGGGCGCGAGGTCAGCACGATATCCAACTCGCGTGCACCGATGGGCGCATCGTCGTAGAACATTTCGTAGAAATCACCCAGGCGGATAAAGACTAGCGCATCGGGATGCTGAGCTTTGGCATCGCGGTACTGATCGAGCAGATCGACTTCCGGGGCGCGGGAAGCAGGAGCTTGCGCCACGGAAATACGAGATGTCTGAGAAGGGTTCATCTGGGCTGTCCGTCAGGAAGGGACCGTTCAGTAAGTTCTAGAAAGAGGACGGCTTGGCGGTTACCCTCTTCCGGGCTGGCGCTGTGCGCGTACGGTATTGCTGAGCGCAATCATTGTTTGCGGACTGTGGCAATATATTGGCGTGCGGCTGCCATAGCCTTGGCGTCGACTATCCTCGCCACTGCTTCCACTAACCCATCAATCAATGCCTCGCTCCCTCCCACATTCACCATTGCCCGGTGATGCGAAGCGACTTGCGGAGCCCCTTGTGCAATCGTCACGCCAATGACGATCGCTTCGCGCTCGATGAGCGAGAGCCCAGCGCGGCCAAAGACCCGGCCAAAGTCATCATAGCGTACCCATTCGGTCAGCTCGGGGCTGAGCTGCATCAATTGTTTGGTGAACGCTTCCGCACCCGGGCCGCCAAATCCGAGTTGCGCTTGAATCTGCGTTCCTCGTTCTATCCACACTTTCCCGGCATAGTCCTGCCACGGCTCCGTCGGCTGCGGATCTTTCCCGCCAGAGCGATCGCGGATGTAATTGGGGTAGACTTTCTGGAAGCTCATCATCGTACTGAGGGTGCGAGGATAGCCGACGTACGGCAGCATATTCAGCACGGTTTCATACATCTGGAGTTCGCTCAGGCCTGTCTCTTTTCCTTGCCGGAAGAGTTGTTCGGTTTTGTCGAACTGCCCTGAGGCTCCTGCCGCAGCAATTTGGGCTAGCATGTTGAGGGCCGCCTGGTTGGGTGGCTTTGCTGGGGACGACGCAGGTTCGGTCGCATACACACCTGACACAAACCCTTGAAATACACTCACAAACAACAGCAGAGCGCACGCGGTGTAATGTCTTGTGTTTGTGTTTGCACGTTTCATTCTGTGTTCCTCTTGCAAAAAGCAGTCATGACTCGCCGTTACCTCCTAATCCTCACCATGCGTACCATCTCGCGCGGGTACATTGCAGTCACGATGTACTTGTTAGAGTTTCTGCGCCCGTTCAAGAATTGGCGCGACACGGTCAATGGCGGCCAGTGCGTTCCCCGTTGCAATCTCCTGAAGGAACGGTTGCGAGAAAAACACAATCCGGCTCGCGCTCGCCTCACGAAAGGCTTTCAGAGTATCAGCAGACAGCGCACCATTTTGCGGATCGACAAGCGCCGTCATCTGGAGCGCATCAGGGTTCCGTCCAGCCTCCGTGGCCTTCTGCCGGATGATCGCCACTTTCTTCTTGTAGTCCGCCGGATCGTTGGTCAGCGGACACCACCCGTCATACGTGCGGGCGACACGGACCAAGGCTTTCGGCGTGTGGCCGCCGAGCAAGATCGGCGGACCGGATTTCTGTGCCGGCTTGGGGTCACAATACACGGGCGGGAATTGCACGAGTTTCCCCTGATAGCTTGGTTTCGGCTGGGTCCAGAGAATGCGCATAGCTTCCACCGTTTCTTGTAAGCGTTTCCAGCGGAGATGAAACTTGGTTCCCATAAGCTCCGTCTCTTCCTGCACCCAGCCGCCGCCGACCCCGAGCAGCACGCGACCACCGGAGTACATATCGAGGGAGGCAATCACCTTCGCCGTCACCAACGTGTCACGTTCCGGCAGCAGGCACACTCCCGTCGCCAGTTTGAGGCGCTTGGTGGTAGTGGATGCGATTGCGAGGGCAATAAAGGGATCCGCCCAGCGGTTAATAATGTTCAGGGAGTGTGTCACCTCCCGGGAGTTGCCGGTTGAAGCTCACGGGAATGACGGGATGTTCGCCAATCCACAACGATTCAAACCCCAGCGCTTCCACCCGGTGGGCGATTTCCGCCATGTTCTTCGTTTCCTGTGTGGCTGGCACAGTAATACCAATGTTCATGGCAAATTCCCCCTTGTCCCCGGCAGTCGCACGCGAGACGGGGAACGGGAATCCCGCTACAGCAAGGCTAGCTGCGCCAGCCCCAGTGCCCCGCAGAAATGAGCGGCGGGACATGGCAGTCTTTGCGACAGTGTTCTGAGGGCTACTGGCTACGGAAGTGTTTCCTTTGGGCATACCCTTTCCTTCTTCAGGGCCAAGGTGCAGACGACCAGATTCTGGCTCCTGGCTCCTGAATTCTTTTTTTCATTCTTCGTTTTTCACTCTTCATTGCTTTAGATTCCCTCCTCCTTGAACACTTCCTTCGCCAACTGGAAGGCGTTCACTGCTGTGGGCACCCCGGCATAAAACGCGACGTGGGTCAGAATTTCGATGATCTCTTCTTTGCTCAGCCCCATGTTCAGTCCGTTGGCAATATGCCCCTTTAATTGCGGCAGCCGTTGCATCGCCATCAGCGAGGCAATGGTAATCGCGCTGCGCATTTTCGGTTCAAGCCCAGGACGGGTCCAGACTCGACCAAAGAGCACTTCGGTCAGGATTTCGTCGAGATCCGGTGCTAACTCTCCTAACGCGCCCGTGCCGGCAGCGGCGCGTTTCCCTAAGAGTTTGTTCCGCAGTGCGAGTCCTTTTTCGAGATCTTCTTTGTTTGCCATACTCTGTCCTCCTTTTAGTTCCTTTTACGTTTGTCCAGTTTATGCTTGCAGCTTCCGCACCTGCGACTCCACGACCGTCCCAGTGAAAAAGTCCGGATTGAGACTCGCCCAGAGCTTGACAGCATTGCTAAAGGTAAATGCCTGAAAGTCTTCTTCGGCCATGCCTTTCTCTTCCACCAATTCCCAGGCTTCCGCTAACACTTCCGTCATGTCGGGCACGTCGAAGTGACTGATGTCGGAGCTGAGAATCGCACCGAGCTTGGCCCCGAACGGATTCACTTTGGACGCGAACGCATAATTCAGCGTCGGATCGTCCGATTCACAGCCAAAGAAGAAATTCGGCACGAACAGATCGTAAATATCTGCCTTCTTCGTAATGTCGCACGCCGCGAAATCGTCGAGGTTCTCGGGCAGTGCGCTCCCCATGCCGCGATTCAGCTCCGCCTCAAACTCCGGCCAGCGGCTGTGCATCTCTTCACTACCAAATTGCTTGACGAAAGCGCCGATCTTGGCGCGATCAAGATTGGCCGGGTTGAGTTTCTGAATGACCTTGCCATTGCGCTTGTCCCAATGGGAGATGAGGTCAGCGAAGACACTGCATCCCCACGCGACTCCACCTTCAAGGAAGGCAAAGCGCATCTGCGGAAACCGACGGGTGACACCACCAAGGAACAGGGCCTTGCACACAGCATTGCCCGCCTCACCGAAGTGTCCAATGTGGTTGTAGACAAAATTGGTCAGTGAGTTGCGCAATCCCATGTTCTCGGCAGCCGAGTGAAAGGTCGCTGGATACCCCAACTCAACGCACGCACGCCAGACCGGGTCATAATCATACGCACTATCCAGCGCCAACACGTCGCACCAAAACGCGTACCGACGACTCACCCCTTGCTCGGCTGCCGCTGGAATCGGGCGGCGTATCAAACTGCCCAACGCGACCGCCTTGATCCCCAGCGACTTGCAATGGTGTAACTCCGCCACCGCTTCTTGCGGCGTGTGCATGGGAATCACGCCAATCGGCGTGCAGCGGTCGGCATAGGGTGCCCACGCCTCCGCCGCATAGCGATTCAACGCGCGACACCCGGCGATGCGCAGTTCGTCATCATTGAGATAGGGGGCAAATAATTGCGAGGCCGAGGGATAGAGCACCGCGAAATCGATCCCCATCTCAGGTAGTCGGTCATGCATCAACCGAGGAATAAATGCGGTGGCGGTGTCCAATTCACTGGGCGACACTAATGCCCACCACGGTTGCTGACCGATGCGTTGTGCGCGGCGTCCTTGGGCATCAAGCTTGGCAAATGACGACTCGCCAAAATGGCGCACGCGTGAGTTCCATTTCTCGACTAGTTTCGGTCCAGCTTCGTCTCGCAGATAGTCCATCGCCAGCGGGCTATACTCCCGCCAGTGGCCATCGGAATCAATGACGGGATGACTCAGTTTTGCGCGGATCGCTTGTGATTTTCCGTGTCCTGACATCTACGTTTCTCCTTCAGTACGTATTGCTCGGCACGACACCTTACTTGGCCTGCGCTCCGGCTTGGTAGTGTTCGTCGCTGACCTTTTCCATCCATTCGACACTCTTACCGTCGAGCACTTCCACAATGGCGATATGCGTCATCGCCGTCGTAGCTGTGGCACCATGCCAGTGTTTCTGCCCTGGCGGAATCCAAACAACATCGCCCGGACAAATTTTCTCGACCGGGCCATCCCAGCCCTGCACTAGGCCACAACCTGCGGTCACGATCAGGGTCTGGCCCAGCGGGTGGGT
>SYOC01000112.1 GCA_005804965.1 Pseudomonadota bacterium | reverse complement strand
GGTAGCAGGGCATCTTCCACGTTGTAGATCCGCTCGGGAAGCAGACAAAGTGGGACGATGCGCTCGGGTGCTACTTGCAGGTCGGCGGCCACCGCGTCGAGCGCACCGCGAATGGAGTGCGCTTTGGGCGTATCGGGAGTCGCCACGTTATACGGCGGCGACCATTCCAAAGGCGGGCGTAACAAATCAATATGACTCAGCGCAACGAACACTGGTGGCGGACGCAGCTCCAGATGCACAGCAAAGTGAGCGCGGAATTCTTCTAACAATTGCCGATCCGGCGCGCGCGCGGCATTGACCGCCGAAGCAACCAAAATCACCACATCAGCGCGAATCGCTGCCTCCAGCGCTTGGACTTTCCGTTCCGGCGGAGCTGAGGGGTCTTCGTAACCACCCATGTCTTGAAGCACGATCCGCCCCTCCCCTGCTATCTGCTCCAGCACGTAGGGCGTGACCTGTGTCGTCGTCGGCACGCTATCCGTGGCCGCACACATGGTGCCTAACAAAGCGTTCACTAGGCTGGATTTTCCAGCTTTGACTTGCCCCAAGATCAGCACGTGAAGCGGCTCGATGGCCTCGGCTTCAGTCTCAGCCTGCGCTAATTCTGCGGCGGTGGCCGGTTGCAATGGCGTGAGGTTCTCGCCTCGACGAGTGAGCAGCAACTTGCCGCTGTATAGGGAGATCGCATGATAGCCGACGCGATCTACGTACCATCGCAGCAGCCACTGGCTCACCGTCGCCTTGGTCAAGTCGAAAAGACGATCCGTCACGAGCAAGCGCAGCACGCCGCTTTGCGGATTGAGCAGGGGCGATAACATTTGGTAGAGGCGATACAAATCGTAAGCAGGTTGCAGTTGTTGGCTGAAGTCATAGCCGCGCATTATGGTGCTGATAGTGATGCGATGGGCGAAGGGCAGACTGGCGGTGACCTCCGCCAAGTCGCGTGCGGTTTCTTCGATGGCACGCAGCAAAAGTGGCACCGGCACTGCCAATAACGGATCTTTTTCATCAGGTCGATAGAAGGCCGCCACCCGACCGACAATTTCTTGGCCGAGTGCTAACACTTGTTCGGAGGAAGAGAGGACAAGTTCATTCTGGTCCACCCGCGCTTGATACTCTTGCACCAGTCCCCATGCCGCTTCTTCTCGTGGCGAAGCTTCAGGTGGCGGCTGACCAGACGGCGGCGGCAAAACGGCTTGTTCGCCGCGCAGCCAGCGCCGTACAAAAAATAAAGCCAGCGTCTGACCAAGGACAAGTACTGCGCTCGCCCACCCTAACCAGCTACGTTCGTATAACCACAGCGCACCAACGATACCGAAGCCTAGTACCGGCACAGCGAAACAAGCGAGCAAAAGAAGCAGACGCCAGCGGCCTAGACGGATAGGCACGTTGACCGAACGTAGATCAGCCATGCTGACTTCCGTCTTCTGACCTCTGACCTTTGGCCTCTGACTTCTTTAGCATCTCCATCCCTTCAGCAAACTTTTCCTCGTAGAAGGTCTTGAGGCGCTCGGGCGTCGGCACGTGACCATCGAACACTACTTGGTAATAAAAACACAGCGCACAGCCGAGGGCATAAGTAGCCGCGCCAGCATAGAGGCTGGAAAGCGCATGACCGAAACCAGGCACGACTTTGAGCAAGCTGCGTGCGCCTTGACGAAGAAGCAGGCCGAGTCCCACGGTAGAGATGAGTTCGAGAAAGGTTTTCACCCCCAACGGTTGGCGGTACAAGGAGGCAACAGTATGCAACATCTTCAGTTGTAGAGCGCTGACGACCGGCAAGTCGGCCAACGGCAACGGCGCAGCAGCCACCACGGCGGCGGCGGCCGCATAGGCAAGGATGTGTGGCTGCGCGTGGCGAAAGTGCAAGGCTTTGAGTTCCTGCATCAATTCAGGAAGCTGATGCAACATCGCATAGACCGCATGCGGGTGTGCTTCAGCTATCGCCTGCAACAACGTCTCGCGACCGTATAGTGGTTCGGAAAATCCATCTTCGGGCGGCGTGAAATCGAGCGGCACGAAACTCTTGACTGGGAGACCGGCAAACTTTTGACGCTGGAGCTGCATGGCTCTGGCAAGATCTGCTGGAACAGTTTCGGGAATGCTTTGCCCGGCAAACGGATATGGTGTGAGGTGATCACGCCAATTCGCCGGATAACCTTCATGCAGCGTAGTCTGTGCCACCACCACTGGCCAAGAAGGATTGGCACGTAGCAACTGCTTGAGAGAAACCAGCATCTGCTCAAGCGCCATGTCCCTGGCTTTCACCACTACGAGGATGAGATGCGCTTGAGCTTGCAACGTGGCGAGGTCTTCTTGGGGGTCGTAGCCAGCCTCACCAACCCCCCGGGTATCAAGAAACACGGCCAGCGGGAAATCGGCATTGGGAAATTCATAGCGTGCGGCCGTGCGTGTGCATGGGCGGAAGCCGTCACCTATCTGTGCGCGTTCGGCTCCGGTCAAGGCACGGACAATTGAAGTTTTTCCGGATAGGACTTTACCGAAAAGCCAGATGACCGGTGGCGATGCACCTTGACGCAGACGAGCAAGGGCACCGTGCAGCGCAGCATCGTCGATCTGGGGAGAGAGCAGCGAACGCAGGCGAGGTAAATCGAGGAATTTGGAGAAGTTCATGGGTCAGTAAGGGCGACCTATGGCCGCCCCAGCGCCTCCGATCACGCGTAATAACGAAACAAACCTTCGGCCACGCACACCGGTTTGTCGCTGCCTTCAGCCTCGAAAGCCATGCCCACCGTCACCTGAATACCGCCAGGCACGTCTTCGACGTTATTCAGCGTCGCACGCGCACGCACCCGTTTGCCGATCAGCACCGGAGAGGGGAAACGCAGTTTATTGAGACCGTAGTTCACGCCCATTTTCACGCCAGCCACACCCCAAATTTGACTCATTAAATGCGGAGCCAGCGACAAGGTGTAATAACCGTGCGCGACCGGGCCGCCGAACGGCGACTCCTTCTTGGCCCGCTCGACGTCGAGGTGAATCCACTGGTGGTCATGCGTAGCGTTGGCGAACGTCTGAATCTCTTCTTGCGTCACTACATGCCAGTCCGACACTCCGAGTTCTTGCCCAACCAACGATTTCACATCCTTAAATTCGACGATGCGTGTAGCCATAGGTTTCTCCTTCTGTTTGTTGAGTTGTCGTTCTTATCTCAATTAGTCAAGCTGCCGCAGCGCGAAGCGCTGGATCTTACCAGTCGGCGTCTTCGGCAGTGCGGCAACGATATCAATCCAGCGCGGGACTTTATAGCGTGGTAGCCGCTCGCGCACATGCGCGTCGAGGGTTGCTGGCGACGGCTCGCTCTGGCCGGGCTTCAGCACCACTACCGCACGCACCTTATCCAGCCCATCGGTGTCGCGCTTGGCTACCACGGCGCACTCGAACACCGCCGGATGTTCCATCAACACGCCCTCAATCTCTAACGGCGATACCCACATGCCCGAGGTTTTTAGCATGTCATCCGAGCGCCCACAGAACCAGAAATACCCGTCCTCATCTTGGCGGTAACGATCTCCAGTGCGAAACCACTCACCTTCGAGCACTGCGCGAGTCTTCTCTTGCTTGAGCCAGTACCCTTGCATGATGCTCCCCATTTTCACCAGCAAGTGGCCCTCTTCCCCCACGGCAACCGGGTGTCCTTCGTCATCGACCACACGGGCTTCCGTCCCCGGCGTCGGCTTTCCAGAACTACCGGGTCGCGCTTGGCCGGGCTGATTACCCAAGGCGATGAACGTCGTCTCGGTCAGTCCCATAATGTCGCACCACTCCACGCCCAGACGTTCACGCCATTCGGTATAGACACG
>SYOC01000111.1 GCA_005804965.1 Pseudomonadota bacterium | reverse complement strand
GGCGGTGGAAGCGGGCTGGGCTGCCGTAGCAAATGGCGAACGTGGCATGGCATTGTCTCCGAGGATGCTTCTGAGAATAATCACTCAACCTCTTCTCTTTACAGCACTTTGTCCGGTTCGTACAACTTGCAACCAGTTCAGCTGAAAGCTGTCAGCCTATCTTCACCAATCCCGTCCTGCACCACCACCACCAAATCCACCGCCACCAAATCCACCAAACCCACCACCACTGCCGCCGCCACCGAAGCCACCGCCAAATCCACCACCCATCCCGCCACCATAGGTACGACCTCCACCAAAACGGGAATAGCGTGAGCGCCGCGTGCCAGTGAAGGCGGAAAGCAGCACGGCAGCTAAGATGAAAGCCAGCAGCATCGCCAACGAGGGATCAAGTTGCCTGCCGTGTCCTTGGCGCTCGGAGACCGCGACCACTGGCACGCCAGCCAGCGTCACCCCGTATTCTTGAGCAATGAGGCTGGCCATGACTCGTGTTCCCTCGGCAATGCCGTGCGCATAATCACCCTGTTTGAAGGCGGGAACAATGTACTCGTCCTGAATCGCGCCAACCTTGCCATCGGGCAGGATACCTTCCACTCCGTAGCCGGTGAGGATGTACATCTTGCGGTCCTGAGTCGCCACCAAGAACACGACGCCATTATCTTTGCCCTTTGCTCCCGGCTTCCAGGCGTCGGCGACTTTCATTGCATAATCAAAGGGACTGAGCGGCTGAGTAGTTTGGACCGTTACGACAGCAATCTCAGCGCCGGTTTTTTCTTGGAGTTCGCGCAGGAGATTTGTGAGCCGCTGGCGGGTGGGCTGGTCGATGACACCAGCAAAGTCCGAAACGAATCCCTGAGGCGGTGGGATGGCCGGGTCTTCTCCGTGCACAGGACTCAGCAACAACGCGCAAGCAAGAAAGGTAGTCAGAAAAAGCTGACCAAGATTAGTCATGGGCCGAAGAAGTGGTCAGGGGTAAATGATCGAGCACCGAGACGATTTGCTGCACTTCCGCCAAGTAGTCGCGAAAGAAGTCGGCAAGCCGTTCGGCAGACCAGGGCTGGCGTCCAGCCCGAATGAGGGTGAGTGCGTGCATGCGTGGAAGGTCAAGCTGAAACTGCCGCTCGAAGCGCCGCAGCACCTCGTCGTAGGTCAGCGTGCCACTCTGGCCATGCAAGCGGAGGAGATGACGCATGATGACGACAAAGGTTTTGCTTGAATCGAGCAGGAGTGTACGGAGCCGGGCAGCTTCGTCCGCACATTCGAGATACAGCGCACGGAGACGCAATAATTTTGAGCGTGCCTCATGTTCCGCCTGGAAGCGGAGATGGCGGGTATCGATTTCCAGGCCCTGGAACACATCGTCTCCCCACAATAACTCATGCTGCTCTTTGATGTCGTAGAACTCCATGGGGAAGGTATCACGAGCGCGTTGGAGAAATTCTTGGTCGAGCAGCAAGGGAAGCGCAAACCCTTGCCGCTTCCAGGCGGCGACGTGGGGTTGCAGTCGCTGGAGAACATCGAAGTGCAGTGTCTTGACGACGACAGCGAGGTTGAGATCCGACAGCTCAGGAACGAAGTTCGCGCCGGCAGCGCTGCCGTAGAGCACCACCGCCACCAAGTCATCAGCGAGGAGCCGTCGCACCTCAAGGGTAAACGTCGTAAGGGTTTTGTGTAGTCGGGCGTCTTTCACTACGGTCTCACAGGACAGACAAAAGTGGCTTCACTATACGAGCCCATGCTAGCGGAGTAAACGAGCGCAGCTTGCTCACGGCCACCATTGTACGCTACACCCCTTCCCTACATGCTCACCTCGTTTCTGGTCGCCTTACAATTTCTTTCGATTGTGCGCATACGCAGGACGTTGCCGTTCGACGACACTACCCTGGGTCGAGCTGGCGCTTTTTTCCCTGCGGTCGGATTGCTGCTGGGAGGCGTCGTTTGCGCGGTGGATTGGATGTTCTCGTTGCTCGCCGCCCCTACGCTCACGAACGTGTTGGTCGTTGTCGCACTCGCGGTGTTGAGCCGTGGACTGCATTTGGATGGTGTCGCGGACAGCGCGGATGGTTTGTGTGGTGGTACCGACGTGCAGCGACGCTTGGCGATCATGAAAGATAGCCGCATCGGTACGTTCGGTGCGTTGGCGCTGCTGCTCGTAGTGCTTGTGAAACTTCGCGCCCTCGATTTGCTTGTTGGTGAAGTGCGCACCTTAGCGTTGCTCTTGAGCCCTATGCTTGGGCGTTGGTCGTGTGTACTGATGGCCGCTGCCGCACCACCAGCTCGTGCGGACGGGTTAGGTGCGATGTTTATCCGTGGAGTGCGTTGGCGCGAATGTGCACTGGCCGGGGGATTCACCCTTCTCGTGAGCAGTGGTTTCGCCGGAGGAGCGAGCCTAGCCTTCTGCGCTGCGGTTACCGGCGCAGCGCTGGGGTTCACTCGCTATTGCACGCGTAGACTCGGCGGAGTGACTGGCGATACGATGGGTGCGGTAGGGGAAGTGAGCGAAACTGCCGCGCTCTGCCTCTTTACCTTGCTCTCACGCGGCAGTTGATCTTAGCCGTGATTCCCGACCGCGAACACGCGCGTTGCTTCCGCACTATGCTTTCCTGCGGCGAGTTCGAAGCCGACGGCCACACCTTTACGCATCTCGTCGAGCGTGACGCCCTCCAATACATCGCGGTGGAAGTAGACCTCACCATCCGCCGCCTCAATGTAGCCCTAGCCTTTGCTGCGGAAGACACGCGCCACCGTTCCCATCAGATGTGTTGGCACTGATTTCACTGGGCGTTTCCGATTGAAGCGATGCTGATGGTAGGTTTCGACTTCGCGCTCGGCGGCAGTCAAGGCCGCACGCAACGCAGCCTCGATCTCTGCACCTTTTTTCTTGACCGTGAGGGTCTGCCCGGCCACCGCCATGACCACTTGCACCTGATTATCGCCGAGGTGGTGGTGCGGATTATGGGTAATGGTCACCCGCGCGTGGGTGATCTCGTTAGGAAAATGCTCGAAGTTCCCGATCTTCTCTTCGATCAGGAGACGCCAGCTTGGCCGGACTTGCGTATTCCGCCCTTCGATTTCAACCTGCATAGTCCCTCCTCATGAGTGTCGATGTTGGCTATCCGTCCGTCAGTCGCTCCCAAAGCGAGTGCTACGCGTAGGGTCAATCTACACGAGTCCTCTAGGCGAAAACAAGCGAAAACAGCGAAGAAAATGGACAGACGAGAGGCGCGGAGGGAAGCAAGAGAGGAACCCGCAAGAGCAAGAGGGCTGTCCCCGCCGCTAGACTTGAGCGACAGGGGAAACGGTCAGCGAAGGGGTCACGCTTGAACGCGGGAGAAATCTTTACGCTCTGCCACAACGTTCACGAGCGGCCCACCGTTTTGCACCTGATGAAGAAGCAAGAGCGTCTGCTTTTCCTTCCATTGCTTCAGAGCCGTGCGCAGACGTCCAGGGTGGATGCCCAAAATGTCGCAGATATTCTCGAACGAGAAATACCAATGGGCATCAGCGGAATCGATCCATTCCTCGGCTTCCTGAAAGAGACGGCGTTCATGGGGCTTGCGTGCTGGCAGGTAGGTCTGGAAACAATGAACGGCATCCTCTAGCATAGCCAAGAGCAAACGTTTTTCACCTTGCAGCGGGCGTCTTCCCATCAAGGTAAAAAACTGCTCGGGCAAGAGGGTGTCGGGCTCGAACATGGCAACTCTCCTCTAACGACATTCGGACTAGCGTGTTGTGGATTGAGGTGGCAGGATAGCGAAAGATCCGCTACAAGTAAAGAAAAAAATGCTTCATTATATTATTAGTAAATATGCATATTGAGACGCTTAAAGTCTTTTGTGACCTCGCGGAAACAGGGAGCTTTTCCCTCGCGGCGTCAAAGAATTTCATCACCCAATCGGCGGTCAGCCAACAAATCCGCAGCTTGGAGGACCGCTATGGCCGTGAACTTGTCGAACGGTCAAAGGGGCACATCCGCCTCACGCAGGCTGGACAAGTCCTGTACCAAGCTGGCAAAGAAATCGTCCAGCGCTACAAAGAAATCGAAGATTCACTCCAGACGTTATCGCGTTCGGTGACGGGGACAGTCCGGGTCGCGACCGTCTACAGCGTGGGGCTGTACGAATTGTCCGCGCCACTGAAGCGCTACCTGCAAGCGTTTCCTGATGTCACCGTGCATTTAGAGTACACACGCGCCAACAAAATTTACGAAGAGGTCAGCCGCAGCGACGTGGACCTCGGCATTGTCGCTTATCCCGGCAAGCGTCCACAAATTCTCGCGACGCCGTTTCGCGAAGACCGCCTCGTCTTGATCTGTTCTCCGCAACATCCCTTTGCTCAACTTCAACGCATTCCTATCAAGAAACTGCAAGGAGAAAAATTTGTCGGCTTCGAGCGCGATGTCGCGACGCGGCGGGCGTTGGACCGCACCTTTCGCCAGCACGGTATCAAAGTCCAATATATGATGGAAGTTGACAACATCGAAACTATCAAGCGCGTCGTCGAGATTGGGTCTGGCATCTCCATCGTACCCGAACCCTCCATCGTGCAAGAAGTCAAAAACGAGACGCTCAAAGCGATTCAGTTTGCCGACGAAGTCTTGATGCGACCACTGGCCATCATTTCCAAGCGCGGACGGCGCTTCACGCCGGCAGCGCAAGAGTTCATCGACTTTCTCAAAGGAAAGCCGTCTCGTCTCCTGACAAACGACCCAGACCGCTCATTGCAAGCCACGGCGTAGGACTTTATCCTCCCAGTGGCCAAGCCAAAAACGCTTCGCTCGTGACCACCGTCGGGAGTAGACGACCTCCTGCGCCAGTTTTCATGACGACAATTTCCTGCTTCCGCTCTGGTCCACAACTCACATGAAGCGGTCGGCGGTCTTTATCCACGCCTTAGACCTGAGCTTTCTCTAAGGTGCGGAACTCTAAGGTTTGAAGTTTTTTGCCTCCATCTGGTGTACACTTGGCAGAAAGCCCGTCTGGAGGATTCATGTCAGAGCTTGATGTAGCCAAGGAGCAGATCGCTTACCTCAAGTTTTGGCTTGGAATTTTGGTCGTTACCAATATCAGTCTGTTCACGTGGCTGCTCTCCAACGTCGCAAGTGCAGATTCGCGTCTGGTGCTCGGGGGAGGTTTTGCTGCCGTATGGTTCACGGTAGGGATTGTCCTCACGCATCGCCGCATTAAGCGGCAAATCCAAAGCTTACGGGAGTTATAGATATGGAAACTTTCGTTGCTATTTTGTTAGGCGTTGTCTCTTTAGTATTTCTTTGGATCGCGATCGACGCGACTCGTTACCCAAAGGAAGGAAAACACTGAACCCGACCAGCTACCGACGATCATCCACTCACCCCTCCCATTGATTCGTCTGCAAATACCGAATGGCGGTGAGTGCTGCTGTGGCTCCGTCACCAGCGGAGGAGGCGAGCTGACGCACGGAGGCGTGCCGTGCATCTCCAGCCGCTAGTATCCCCGGCGTCGCCGTGCGCATGCACAGGTCCACGAGAATCTGCCCGCGTTCGTCGAGCGGCACGAGGCCGTTGAGAAATTGCGTGTTCGGCGTGAGGCCAAGGAATGGGAAGACTCCGGAAACCTCGAGTTGCGACCGTTCGCCGGTTTTCACATCTTCGATCTGGATATGTTGCACGGTGCCTTCGCCTTCAATGGCGCGGACAACAGTGTTCCAGCGGAAGGAGATTTTTTCGGTGGAGTGGGCGCGTTCTTGTAGAAGCTGACACGCACGCAGCTCCTCGCGACGATGAAGGATGGTGACGTGTGAGGCGTATTGGGTGAGATGCAAGCCTTCATCGAGTGCGGCGTCGCCCCCGCCAATGACAGCCACCGGCTGATCCATGAAAAAAGCGCCGTCGCACGAGGCGCAATGCGATACGCCGTTGCCGAGAAATTCCTCTTCGCCCGGGATGTTCAGCGTGGTGAAACTCGATCCGGTCGCCACAATCAGCGTTTTCGCACGCACTTCGCCATCATCTGTTTGAAGGACCTTGAGCGTACCATCCAGTTGGAGTGACTGGACTTCCGCCATTTTCATCTCCAAGCCCATGTTCATGGCTTGTTGTTGCAGCATCGGACCAAACGAGTACCCGGCCACGCCGTCGGGAAACCCGGGGTAGTTTTCGATGTGCTCGCAGTTGAGCACCTGCCCGCCGGCTGCGAATTTCTCGATCAGCAGCGTGTGTCGCCGATCCCGCGCCCCATACATGCCAGCAGTAAATCCTGCCGCACCACCACCAATCACAACAATGTCGTAAATATCTGCCATAAGGATTGCTTCCCCTCACGGGAAAAAGAATTGGAAGAAAATAGGCTTCCCGGGCGAGGCGCAAAGACCGCGCCCCTACGATTCACCCTTTCCACAGCTCCGATACCAACTCGGTGTCGATATAGGCTGTGCCTTCTTTCACCTTGCCGTCGGCGATGCGCATGACCCAGCAGTAGCTGTTGTTGTAGGGTTTGCCCGACTTGGTCGTGGCTTTGCCTTCCCACTGCAACACGATGTTGTCGCCCTCAGCGATGATGTTGCGAACCGTAGGTTGAATCGGCCCGGCCAGCTTCGCACTCAAGGGTTTGGTCGCGCCCTCGAAGAATTCCTGTTTGCTGTTATACGTCCGTGAGACTGGACAGGTGCCAATCACCGTCCAGCGTACGTTGTCGTCCAAGATGCCGAAGAAAGCACCGCCGTCGCCGCGACCCCAAGCGGCAAACGCCTCCTGAATGAGTTTTTTATTCTCGCTAGCACCCATGATGAAACCCTCCTTATAGAAACGATTACTAAAGAACCAGCCGGGTACGGCTTGTGTACTCCGATCATCACTACAACGCGGCTACCGCCGTGGACTCACCTTTTTGCATGTGCGCGAGGCTCACTGCCGAGTTAGCCTCGAAAGGACTGTTGAGGCCGAGTTTATCGCCAATCTCACGAATCGCCGGCATGACTTCTTGACCTAACAAGCGAATGCACGACATCGAATCGTGATGAGAGACATTGCCGTCGTTGCCCCACAGCGCCAGAATCGACGGTCGTGTTTCTTCGACGATGACGCGTAGCTTCTCGATCACTTGCTTGGGGGTACCGGCAATAAGCGCCATGGATTGGAGCTGTTTCTCGAACGGCGGCATACTTTGTTTGCGGCGACCAACGCGAAACTCGGCCAGTGGTTTACGTGCCCATGCGCCGAGATAACCAGCCGGCGATGCCCACAGTGGATGCGTCAGCCCGGTGAACTCGCCCTGCATCCACATAAACTGTTTGGCATTCTCGACGGCCTTCTCCTCGGTCTCGGCCACATGACAGCGGATCAAATACCCGCGATGTTCCGGACCGGCAGTAAAACCCACGCCGGCGGCAGTCTCGTCGTAGAGCTGCCAGATCTTTTGGCATTCTTGAATCGGCGCGTTGAGAATGATGTACGGATAGCCGTGCTCTGCCGCCCAGATGATCGTTTCGCGGCTGACGACACCAGGAATCCACACGCGCGGATGCGGCTGTTGCAATGGCAATACCCAAGGGTTCACCACCCGCAGTTGATAATGCTCTCCTTCCCAACGGAACGGCCCAGGTTGAGTCCACGTCTTAATGATGAGGTCATGGGCTTCGTTGAAACGCTCGCGATTGAACGCCGGGTTAGCATTGGTAGCCAACGACTCCACGCCACCGCCACGGACGAATCCTGACACCAATCGGCCCTTGGAGATCAAGTCGATCATGGCCAATTCTTCGGCAAGCCGCACGGGATTGTCGGAGATCGGCAGCGGATTGCCGAGCAAAACGATTTTCACGCGCTTGGTCATCCCCGCTAGAAGCGACGCGAAGACATTGACCTTAGCCTGCATGCAGAAGGGCGCGTTATGATGCTCGTTCAACATGATGCCATCAACGCCGCACTCTTCGGCATAGACGTACTCCTCCAGCCGTTCGTTGTAGAGGCGGCTGGCAGCTTGCCGGTCAAAAAAGGTGTTGGGAAAGAGCAGCGCCGTGTAGCCGAACTTTTCTCCTTCCTCTTGCGGGTACGCAGACATCGGCTGTTCGGTGAAATACATCAAATGCATAACAGCTCCTGAGTTATTAGTTGTCGGATTTCAGTAGGCAAGCAACTTGTTCACTAACAATTATTTACTCATTACTAACAACCACCCACTACTCACTAAAAACTCATTCCTCCCTACTTTCCCAGAAACTCCACCACCAACTGCGTTAGCTCGTTGGCTTTCTCCACCTCGACAAAATGCCCGCAAGCATTCAGCGTGGCCAGCTCGGCGTGTGGCAAGGCTTGCATATAGCGTTCGCCACAATTGACTGGCGTAATCCGGTCTTCCTTGCCCCAGACGAGCAAGGTCGGCGTGTCCACGCTTTTCAGCAAGGTCGGAAATGCCGCGTTGAACATGTAGGGCTTCCAGGCGATGCGTGTGGTCATCTCGCGGTTAATCTCCCAGGCGACGAGCTGATCGACCTCGGGCTCTTTGCCGTACAGCGCATCCATGTGGCTGGGGTCGTGAAAGCCCGTGCGGATGTAATCCGTCGTATACAAGAGAAATTGATCGAGGATCTCACCTCGGGTTGGCTTCATACCCATAGCGCTCACCAGCACCAGCTTGCGAAGCTGATGGTGATCCATGGTCGCCATTTCCGCCGCAATCCACCCACCAAACCCCAAGCCTACGATGGAAAGTGGGCGCAGCTTCATGTCTTTCAGCAGCCATTGATACAGCACTGCCAAATCACGTACGTTGCGCATCCACTCCGGGCGGTCCGATTTGTCGAAGCCGGGATGAGAGGGGACGTACACGGTGTAGTGTTGTGCCAATTGTTCGTAGAACGGCAGCCAGCCGGGATTACCCACGTCACGATGCAGCACCAGCACTGGTGCACCGGCACCGCTGGTCAGGAAATGGATTTTCCCTCCGGCCACTTCGGTCACGCCTTCGCTCCATGTGTGCGCCACGCTCGTTGCTCCTTCCTTTTTGCTGGTGGGGGAACAGGTTGGCTGCATTATGGCGTGTCTCATCAGCGGCGGCAACGGCGACAGGTGACACCGGTAGGATTGTCTGCCTTGCCGCTTTCCCGAGATAGGGGCTTTCTGCTAAAGAACGAAGCGGTGTCATGACATCTGAACACAACGGAGGGAAAGTCTATGTTCAATCATCCCGTCATCTCAGCCGATGGTCATATCGATCTCCCCTGGTTGCCACCGACGCTGTTTACTGAGCATGCCCCGGCGGCGCTCAAAGATAAAATGCCGAAAGTGGTGGACGCCCCCGAGGGACGCATGTGGGTGGCGCACAATGGTGCCACGCTCGGCCTCGCTGGTGGCATGGGCTCAGCAGGGCGACCGTACGTCCCCGGACAAATTTACCGCTCGGACCGCATGGCGTCGGAAGGGCTGTACGAGGATTACAAGCGTGGCATCTTCCGCACCTCCGACCCGAAATATCGCTTGCTCGATCAAGACCGCGATGGCGTGGTCGCCGAAGTCCTCTACGGT
Organism: Pseudomonadota bacterium; assembly: GCA_005804965.1. Lineage (GTDB taxonomy): Bacteria > Desulfobacterota > Binatia > Bin18 > Bin18 > SYOC01. Next base: position 50,010 of record SYOC01000111.1, on the reverse strand, counting down.
ATTCTCGGTGCGGCATTTCGCCTGCAAGATCCAGAAATTGTCGAAACCGTGGTCCATATCTACAACGACTTCGCCGCCGACTTCAGCAGAGCCTGCCCAGAGCGACTGGCCACGATTGCCTGCCTGCCGACGTTTTCTCCGGCCAAAGCTGGAGCCGAGCTACGCCGCTGCGCCAAGATGGGTATTCGCGGGGCGGAGATTCCCATCTCTCCCGGCATGATGCCGCTGTGGCATAACGACTGGAACCCGTTGTGGGAGGCGGCACACGAGTGTGGCATTCCCATGCATTTCCACACGTTAGGACCAAAGCAAGACATGACGTGGCTATCCGACCACCGCTCGCGGCGCATGTGGCTAGCCACGCTGCTTGCCGGGTTCCAGATGTCGATGGTAGAAGCGATGGCCGCGATTATTTACAGCGGCGCACTCGAACGCTTGCCTAATCTCAAAATCGTCATTGGTGAAGCCGGCATCGGCTGGATTCCCTACGTGCTCGAACGCCTCGACTACGAGTGGGAAGATCAGTTCAAAGATCTCGAACTGAAGATGAAGCCCAGCGACTACTGGTATCGCCAGATGTACGCCACCTATCAGCAGGACCAGTCTGGCATCGATCAGATTGAACGCGTCGGTGTGAACAACGTGATGTGGGGGTCAGATTTCCCGCATCCAGACGGTGTGTGGCCAGACTCGCAAGAATTTCTCTCCAAGCAAGTCGCGCATTTGCCGGCAGCCACGCGGCGGAAAATCGTCTACGAAAACGCCGCCAAGCTGTACGGCTTCCCTATGCAGAATTAAGTTCTCCGGGGCACGCCTTTCGACAAGCTCAGGAGCCGTGCCCCTCCCGAGTGTGATGCCCTGATGAGTACCACCACTACCCCGACTCCCTTTTCTGCGGATTCTTTAGCCCCGCTGCTGGCGGATTTTCTAACTCAGGCTGTTCGCAACTCGCCGCAGGACCAGGTGCGCAAGGTCAGCGTCATTGCTCTTCACCTCCTGACCGGAGGCGCGTCACGGCAGACGTGGTCGTTTGATGCTGTGCTGGAGAAGACCGACGGGCAAGTCGAGACACTGCCGTTGATTCTCCGCTGCGATCCTCCTGGTGGTCCGCAGGCGGTCATGGAGCGCAGCTTGGAGTTCCGCGTCATTGCTGCCGCGCATCAAGAAAAAGTACTCGTTCCCAAGCCTTACTTTCTCGGCGATGATCGGCTCGGCGTGCCCTTCTTCATCATGGAACGCATCGAAGGAGAGACGATCCCGCGCAGGCTTTTTCGCGACCCTGCGTACGCGGAGGCGCGTGAGGTCATGACCCAACAGATGGGCACCAGACTCGCGCGTATTCATAGCGTGTCGATTCAGAAACATCAGCTGGAAGACCTACCTAGACCACAACACGGGCGTTCTCCAGCGGAAGAAGAAATCCTCCGTTACGAAGAGATGTACCAAACAATGGCACGCGAACCGCACCCGGCCTTCGAGCTGGCGTTTCGTTGGCTGCGCCAGCACCTCCCCGCGCATCAAGAACGAACGCTGGTCCACGGTGATTATCGCATGGGCAACTTGATGTTCGGCCCCGAAGGACTGCGCTCCATCCTCGATTGGGAATTGGCGCATATTGGCGACCCGTTAGAAGATCTCGGTTGGATGTGCGTTCGCTCCTGGCGCTTCGGCAACGATACCTTGCCCGTGGGTGGCGTAGGTACACGTGAACCCTTCTGGCAAGCCTACGAAGAAGCTGGTGGTTATCCCGTGGAACGCGCGAGCGTGCATTTTTGGGAGATTTTCGGCAACCTGCGCTGGGGCGTCATTTGCCTCAACATGACGCAGCCGTTTCTCGATGGTCTGAGCACGAGTGTCGAATTGGCTGCGATTGGCCGCCGCACCTCTGAGACCGAATGGGAACTGCTGCACCTGATGGAGGACTAATGCAAGACCGCCCCAGTAGAGAAGAATTGCTGCAAGCCGTGACTCGCTTTCTTGATGAAGAGGTTGTGCCGCACCTCGACGGCTCGCGCCAGTTTTATTGTCGCGTCGCCGCCAATGCCTTGCGCACGGTCATGCGCGAACTCGATCAAGAAGAGGAGCAGCTTGCCGCCGAGTGGGAGCGTTTGAATGCCCTCCTGCACGTAGAACAACAACCGCCGTCGCGTGCTGCCCTGAAGCAGGCGTTGCGGCAACGGACGGAAGATCTCTGCGAACGTATTCGTCGCGGCGGTGCCGATGCCGGAGCGTATCGCACCCAAGTGCTCGACCACGTCCGCGCGTCCGTCAAAGAAAAGCTCCTCGTCAGCAACCCTGGCTGGCTGCGATGAAAAGATGCGTAGAGGCATCCGGCTACGCTGCCGACTGGCTTGGGTGCATAACGAAATCCTGGATGCCCGCGTGCGCGGGAATGACGACCCTGCGACACTCGTCATTCCGGGTGAGCACTGCGAGACCCGGAATCCAGTAAGAGTTTGCGAAGGCCTTTGCCAAGAAATCGTCATACAAGCCTCGTACGGCGTTTGCCTTGACTCCCTCTCCCTAAGTTACTAAGGTGGCGACGGTTCACGCAAAAGGAGGAAGCACGTCCATGGCGGGACGAGACAGTCTCGAAAAAACCATCGCGAAGATCCTACACCGCCATTGCGAATTTGGCTGGGCGCACTACTACATCCCGAGCGAGAAGTTTCCCAGCCTCGTGGATGAGCTGATGAAGGTGCTCCAACCAGCAGAGGAAGCCGGTGAAGACGAACTCGTGCGCCTCTTCCTACACTCGCGGCGTTATCCTTCGGAACAAGAGCGCGTGAGCCGCTTGCTGTCGGAGTATCGCATCTTGCGTCGGGAAGAATCCCGCTAAGCGGCAGAGTCGTCAGTCCCGCGCAGGCGGGAATCCAGGGAGAGTTTGAGAAGGCTTTTGCCAAGAAATCGTCATGCACCCGCACTGTCCGGTGGGCATTGGCCTGCATGCAGCTTGGCTATTCGCCTCTGCCCTCACGACGCAAGTGTTGTTCTGAGACTAGCTGGTTCGCAATCTCTTCCAATCGTTTGATCCGCGCAGTGAATATTGCTTCGAGCTGGCGCTTCTCTTGCGTCAGCGCCGCCTGCGCGGCGAGGGATTCTTCCAACTGTCCACGCAATTCACGCTCACGTATGCCACAGGCATCGCGTTCTTGCCTCGCCTGCGCTGACTCGTCGGTAGCAGCGCGATTGGCGAGCAGAGAGCCAATCCCTCCGCCCACAACCCCCGTCACCATTGCCCAGAGCAGGATGCCTCGGATTCCCATAGGCGCTTACTCTAGCATGAGACGGCACGTACCCTCACTCACCCCAGGGGTTTGACAGGTAGCAGGCGAGCAGATAGTGCCTGTGCGACGATCTGGGGTGCAGCATGAATGAACCGCAGCGGACTCAGCAAACGGTTGCTGGCCTCTTCTTCCTTTGTTTCCTGCTCTATTTCTGGGAGCTGGGCCAGATTCCTTTCTATAACTACGAGGAATCCAAAGAGGCCCTCATCGTATGGGAGATGGTGAACGGTGGCGGCTGGATTCTCCCCCTGCGCAACGGCGAGGAAATTCCACTCAAACCACTTCTGTTCCATTGGTGCGGGGCACTCATTGCTTTGATTAGCGGCAAAGCCAATGAGTTCGCCGTGCGCTCGCCCTCGGCGTTCTTCTCGACGGCGAGTGTCTTCATGATCTTTTTCTTTGGCCGTCGCTTCTGGAATTGGCGTGTAGGTCTGCTGGCAGCACTTGTCACGGCCACGTCGCCGGAATGGGTGCGCTGGGCCACGTACGCGCGCAGCGATATGGCCATGGTCTTTTTCCTCACGGCCGCCGGGTTCATGTTCTTTCGCGCTTGGGAGGAACGTGGCGCACAGCGACGGACGCTCTACTTGCTGTATCTCTTCGTTGGACTTGCCACGTTAGCCAAGGGACCACTCGGCATCGTCTTGCCGGGGTTGGTGAGCTTCACGTTTCTGGTCATCTCTCGCGATCTTGGGTTCGTGCGCCACATGCGGTTGCTCGAAGGAACGGTCATCGTCCTGGTGGTGGCGGTGTCGTGGTACGCGCTGGCACTCGAACAAGCCGGCTGGGAATTTTTTCGCCACCAAATTCTCAACGAAAACCTCTATCGCTTCTTCGAGAACGAGCAAGGCGGGCCGAGCCGGGATCATGCATGGTATTACTACGCCCCGGCGCTGTTCGTCAGCATGTTTCCTTGGAGTTTGTTCTTCCCAGCACTCATCCACTTCTTTTATCGCTCTCGGGAGGCGCTGGCGGCTCCTAAATTACGCTATCTGCTCGTGTGGTTCGTGGCCGGCCTGATCTTCTTCACCCTGGCCTCGGGCAAACGCACGAATTATCTGCTGCCACTGTATCCACCGCTCGCGTTGCTGTTTGCCGTGTGGTGGGATGCCCTGGTCGAGGGAGAGTCGGTCTCTTCGGTCTTTGCTAAGCGCCTGGCACGCATCAACGCTATTGTTCCCTGCGCCATCTTCACGCTCATTGTTCTGTTCTTAGTTGCACACAGCGCTGGGTTTGATTTGGATCATATCATCTCGCCGTTGCTGCACCCGCGCGACCGAGCAAATTTGCCGATTGTCGCCTACAGTTTGCAGAACCAATTCCCGGTGGTGATCGTGTGGCTGTCAATGCTCGCCTTTGCTACAGGCTGGTATCTCTGGGGCCTGCGCAAGAATCAGTGGATGTCGGTCTTCGCCGCGCTGGTGGTGGTAACATCGTCGTCGCTCTATTTCGCCAATGCGCTGTTTCATCCCCTGCTGGCTGAGGAGCGAACCTATAAACTCTTTATGTTGGGCATCCGTTCAACAGTAAAAAACGCACCACTGTTTTTCTACAAAAATGCCTATGACTACGGCGCGACATTCTACGCGAATCGCCATATCCCCTCGTACGATGGTGATCTGGCGAAGTTTGCTGTGGATGGGCAAGCTGGTACGCCACAGTATCTCCTGATGCGGGAGGAAGACTGGCGAGTCGTCTCTGCGACGGATCGTCGGCTTGAGCATCTCGTCACCAGCGAAGGCCGTGGCCCGGACAAAAAGCATCGTCTCGTGCTGGCCGCGATGATGCCGGGACGGCAGCCGCAACCCGAAGCTGCCCCCACTGCTCCGCCTTCAACGGGGGAGGCCCCACCACCCGCGACCGCAACACCGCCGCCTGCCGAAGCCCCAGCGAGCATTGCTCCGCAAGCGGAGGCTACGCCGTCGGCCAACCAGCCGGCTGCTGTACAATGAACAGGGAACAGGCACCCTACTCGGTCGTCTGATGACACACCCATGCGTTTGCACTCTTGGCGCTCCCATCCTCGGCTAATCGGCGGCTTCATTTTTGTCTTCTGTGTGGTGCTCTATGTGTGGGGCCTGGGGACACTGCCCTTCTACACGAAGGGAGAACCGCGCGAAGGCACAGTGGTGTGGGAAATCTACACTGCAGGAGAGTGGATTCTTCCACTCCGTAACGGCCAAATCATTCCCTCGAAGCCACCGTTGTTCCATTGGCTCGGCACGCTCGTCTCCTTCGGCTATGGCGGGATGAGCGAGTTCACCATTCGTTTCCCCTCTGCCGCGTTAGCTGTGCTCGGAGTGTTGCTGACCTATGGGGCAGGACGTGCCTTGTGGGGCGTGGAAGCCGGCCTTATTGCCGCGCTGATATTGGCCACCAGCTTTGAATGGATACGGGCCGCCACTACGGCACGGGTCGATATGACGCTCACGGTCTGTATGGTTCTGGCCTTTCTGTTCTTTTATTCCCTATACCGCCGAGGCACGGCCAGCCGTGGAGCATCCTGGCTGCTTGCCCTGCTTTTGGGTTTCGCCACGTTAGCCAAAGGTCCGGTCGGTGCCGTCTTGCCCGGGCTCACTATCGTGGTCTTTCTGGTGCTGCAAAGGGACTTGGCTTTTCTGAAGCGCTTCGCGTTGCTGTCCAGCGCTGCGCTGTTCGTCGTGGTGGCTGGTGCCTGGTACGGTCTCGCGTTGTGGCAAGGCGGGTCTGATTTTTTCGCTACACAGATCATGAAAGAAAACGTCATGCGCTTCGTCTCCAGCAATGCTGCCGGGGCCGGACACGAGCATGCTTTCTACTATTTCCTCCCCAATCTGATGCTGGGCATGGCACCATGGAGTTTCTTTTTTCCAGCGGCAGCAGTCTTCCTGTATCAGCGTCGTGCCGCATGGCGCGAGCAACAGCTTGCTTATCCTGTCATCTGGGCGGCCACGGTGTTTCTGTTCTATTCCGCAGCCAGCGGCAAACGTACGGTCTATATTTTGCCGATGTATCCGGCACTGGCTCTACTTTTAGGTGTATGGTGGCAGGAACTGCGGCGCGGCGCTGTGCAACTGCCGCCAGCCTTACTCTGGTTGTTGCGAGGCGGCGGTGCTCTCGGTTTTCTCACCATCGCCGCAGCGGCGCTCGTCGTGCTTGGGCAGGTTATGCACTACGACGTGCTGGCACTTATTCGTCCGTTGCTACATCCGAAGGATCAAAGCAACTTGCCGTTTTTCGCTGATGTCGTCGCCCGACACCCCCTCGCCTTTGTCCTGTGGTTTGGGGTGGTAGGCCCGGCTGCCATTCTGCTGCTCTCCAGCCTTCGGCACCAAGCCTGGGGGCAGCTTTTTGCTGCCTTAATCGCGTTCACTTTCAGCACGTTTCTGCTCGTCAACAACGTGTTTCAACCACTGGTGGCAGAAGCACGCACGTTCAAGCCGTTTATGTTGCGCGTCTCCCAAACAGTCGGGAATGCACCGCTCTTTTTTCACCACGCTTTCGATAACGGCGCATTGTACTATGCCCAGCGGCGCATTCCGCATTACGATGCAGCGCTAGTCTCGCCAGAACAACCGTTCTTTTTACTCGTGTGGGAAGATGTGTGGCAGAAAATTGCCGCGCAAAACGTGGCCAACTTGCAGGCGGTGGACACCAGCGAAGGCACTGGACCAAAAGGAAAACGTCGCTTGGTGCTCGTCGCGGCGGCGGCAGGTGTCCACATTCCCGAGATCGCAGCACAGGAAAATGAGAATACCGACGGTCAAGCGGAGGATGACGCACCATGAATGCTGAAGTCTCTGCCACGTTTACGCCCAATCGGGAAATCCAACTAGAAACGTTGCTCATGCTGGCCGAACTAGGCCAAGAAGAGCAGGTTCGTGCTGGTCTGGTCGATTTGCATCCCGCCGACATTGCCGAATTGCTCAATGCGCTCGAAGAACCCGAAGTCAAACAGCAGATTTTCTCTTTTCTTGCCCCGGATCTTGCTTCTGAAGTGCTGAGCCTCGTCGCGCCGCTCACTCAAGAGTGGCTCACGCAGGATCTCTCGAATGCAGTACTGAGTGATCTCGTCGAGCGGCTCGACTCGGATGACGCGGTGGATTTGCTGGGGTCTCTGTCGGAAGAACAAGCGCGGGCTGTGCTCGATCAAGTGCCGGACGAGCTGTCCGCTGAGATGGAGCAATTGCTCCGCTACCCGGCAGATACTGCCGGCGGCATCATGCAGACCGAGCATGTCGAGGTATTGCAGGGGTGTCGTGTCAACGAAGCCATCGAGATCATTCGTACCCATATCGACGAGGTGCCCGACATTCACAACGTCTTTATCGTTGACCACGCACGACGCCTGACTGGAGTGTTGCCGCTGCGCAAGTTGATTCTCGCGCGCCCGGACGAATACGTGGAAAATGTCATGGACCGACAAGTGATCGCGGCGCGTGTCGATACCGACCAAGAGCAAGTCGCCCAGCTTTTCAAGAAATATGACTTGGTGTCGCTCCCGGTCATTGATCCTCAGGGGGTGCTCTTAGGACGTATTACTATCGACGATGTGGTCGATGTATTGGAAGAAGAAGCAACAGAGGACATCTATAAACTGGCAGGTCTCGGTGGAGAAGGTGACGTCTTGGATTCTCCAGGGCGATCCATCCGGCGACGGCTGCCTTGGCTGGCGCTTAACCTGTTCACGACCACGGTGAGCGCCACGGTGATCGCTCTTTTTGAAGGGACGATTCACACGGTGGCCATCGCAGCCGCCTTCATGACCATCGTCGCCGCTCAAGGTGGCAACGCCGGCATTCAGACCTTGACCGTCATTGTGCGCGGTCTCGCACTGGGCGAAGTGAGCCTTGCCCACACCAAGCGCATCTTACTCAAAGAGCTGCTCGTCGCGTTAGGAAACGGCGTCGCGTTGGGCTGTGCCGCAGGTCTTGTCGCCTATCTGTGGAAAGGCGAGGCTTTACTTGGCATGGTCCTCGCGCTGGCCCTGGTCGTCAATCTGTTGATCGCGGCCTTTGTCGGTAGCATGATTCCGTTTACCATGCGTCGGTTGGGGGTTGATCCAGCCGTGGCCTCAAATGTCTTTGTCACGGCCTGCACGGACATCTGCGGATTTCTCTCGTTCCTGGGGATTTTGACGCTCCTGCTGCGATTTCTGTAAGTCGCGGCGTGAACTTTTGACGAGGCTGCTTCAGCAGGGTTGTACTTGTGGATGGAGAAGTGTCGCCACCTTGCGCCTGGGAGTGGTTAGAGCGAGCATGTGTACATCTCAAACGTAGCAGACTGGCGGAATGATCAACGAAATGGAGTCAAAACATGAAAAAGCAGCTCACGGCAATTATTGAGCGAGAGGAAGGCGGTTACGTGTCGCTTTGCCCAGAACTCGACATTGCCAGCCAAGGCGACACGATCGAGGAAGCCCGAGAAAATCTCCGAGAGGCGCTTGAGCTATTTTTTGCAGCCGCTTCTCCTGAGGAGATTCAGCAGCGGCTTCATGATGAAGTCTATGTGACCCGATTGGAGATTGCGGTTGGGTAAGCTTCGCATCCTCTCCGGAAAAGAAGTTTGCACTATTCTTACCCGTCACGGGTTCGTGGAGGTACGTCGGCACAGTAGTCACATTGTCATGCAGAAACAGCTTTCCAGTACGACAATTACGGTGCCGGTTCCTGATCACACGGAATTGCGAATCGGGACACTCCAATCCATCATCCGTCAATCCGGAGTGCCCCGAGGTGAGTTCGAATCGTAACCGAGCGCTACGCCAGCAACGGCGCAATCACCAGCGCGACGATGGACATCAGCTTAATCAGGATGTTCATGGCTGGACCCGAGGTATCTTTGAAGGGATCGCCAACGGTGTCGCCTACGACTGCGGCGCGATGCGCCTCCGAGCCTTTGTGTTCGCCCGGCACTTCGCCTTTCTCGATGGCTTTTTTGGCGTTGTCCCACACCCCACCAGAATTGGCCATGAACAACGCGAGCAATACACCAGTGACCGTTGCTCCAGCGAGCATGCCACCGAGTGCCTCGGCACCAAAAATCCATCCGACAATCACCGGCGCGATGACAGCGGTCACACCTGGAAGAATCATTTCCTTTAAGGCGGCAGCAGTAGAAATATCGACGCAGCGAGCAGCATCTGGCCGTGCGTTCGGATCGCCAGCGAGGAGGCCGGGAATCTCGCGGAATTGGCGACGAATCTCATCCACCATCTTACTCGCGGCACGCCCCACAGCGGTCATGGTCAACGCCGCGATGAAGAAGGGCAGAATGCCGCCGATGAAAAGCCCAATCACAACGTAGGGATCAGTCACGACAATCAAGAGCGGCGGGAGCTTGGCTGCCTGACGCGCTTGATCGACAGCCTGCGTGAAAGCGGAAAACAAGGCCAATGCGGTTAAGGCTGCCGAGCCAATGGCGAAGCCTTTGCCAATCGCGGCAGTGGTGTTGCCGAGCGAGTCCAAGCCGTCGGTAATCTTGCGTACTTCTGGCCCTAAGCCCGCCATTTCCGAGATACCGCCAGCGTTGTCGGCAATCGGACCATAAGCGTCGACAGTCATAGTGATGCCAACCGTGGCCAACATGCCGATCCCGGCGATGCCGATCCCGTACAAACCAGCTGCATAGTTGGCGATGAAAATCGACAGACAAATCGCGAGCACCGGCAGTGCGCAGCTTTCTAGCCCTACCGCCATACCCTGAATAATGTTGGTAGCGGCACCAGTTTTACTGGCATTCGCGACACGATTCACTGGCTCAGCCGACGTGTAATATTCCGTGATGCGGCCAATGCCAATACCGACGACGCATCCAGAAGCGATGGCCCAAAAGACAGAGTGGGCAATGCCAAGCCCCCACACTAGAATGAGCGCGAGAAAGAGAAAGGACGCTGCCGATAGATAGGTCGCGTAGCGCAATGCCAGTTGTGGTCCGACATTTTTCAGGACTCGCATGGAGCCAATCCCGAGAAAAGACGCCAGCAAGCCGATAGCAGCGAGATCCAGCGGCAGCGCCATGAGAGAATTGCGCAGATAGCTTGAGGTGACATCGCTTTGGCCCAAGTTCGTGAAGGCATCGCCGCTCAGAGTTGCACCGATAGCCAGCGCGGCGATGATCGCACCCACGTAGGATTCAAAAAGGTCGGCCCCCATCCCAGCCACGTCGCCCACGTTGTCACCGACGTTGTCAGCAATAACGCCAGGGTTACGCGGATCATCTTCAGGAATGCCAGCTTCGACCTTGCCCACGAGGTCGCTGCCAACGTCCGCCGCTTTGGTGTAGATGCCGCCACCCACCCGGGCGAACAGCGCAATGGAGCTGGCTCCCATGGCAAAGCCGCTGATGTATTGAGATGTATCCACGTCGTTATACAGGCCGAGAAAAATGCCAACGCCAATCAAGCCCAGGCTGGCCACCGCGAGACCCATGACCGCACCGCCGTCGAAGGCCACTTGTAAGGCTTCACCTTCGCCTTGCTCCTTCGCCGCTTGTGACGTCCGCACGTTCGCCTTGGTGGCAGCCTGCATGCCAAAGAGTCCAGCCAACACGGAACAGAACCCGCCGCTGAGAAAGGCAAGGCCAGTTTGCCAAGCAATCTTCCACGACAGTAAGAGGAAAACCACCACCATAAAGATCGCTAAGATGCGATACTCGCGTTTGAGGAACGCCATCGAACCTTCATAAATGTAGCCGGCGATTTCTTGCATCTTGGCGTCGCCAGCAGGACGGTTCTGGACAGAAAGATAAATCATCAGCGCTACGCCGAGGCCGATGAACCCCAAATAGGGAGAGAGATATGCAATAACACCCATCGCTTCGATGTCCTCCTCTAGACAGATAACCACACACTCACCACGGTCGAGCTACAGTCCCCGGGACCATGCACGCCGCAGCATCGCCGGAAAATAGACGCTTCTTAGGAAAGAGTAAAGTGGCAGAATCGCGGGAACAAAGATACCGGCCCGGGAGTTACAGGGCGCTAGGAGGATCAACGTCTATGCGACCCCGTCAGTTTCTGATGGCAATTGCCTTACTCTGCGGTGCCAGCGGTACCGCCCACGCCGTGACACTCACCACCGCCCCGTTTCCCAGCGCCTCGGTTGCCGTGGGCTCGGGACCGGTCAGCACGGTTCGTTGTATGGTCACCAATGTCGGAACAAAAGACGGTACCGTCTCGGGTGCCGCCATTGATGCTACCGGGGGGGAAATTGCCCCAAGCGGGCCGCTGGTCGTGCCTGCGGGTAGCACGGTGGTACTTGCTTCTGTTCCGCTCAATACCGGCATGCCACTATCCTGCCGCTTTGAAGTCCCCAATAAAAAGTCCTTTCGTGGCTCATTTTCATGGGTCAATCAAAACGGCACCAGCGCGGTCCTCGTTCCCGCCGAATAGGCGCAGCTCGGCACGAAACCCTTGACACCCTAGAGGGGCAAGCATAGCCTGCCCCTCTCCCTTTCTGGCACTTGAGAGTTGTTCCTGCTGCCAGAACTGTGGAGAGAGGTCAGGAGGTTCTCGTTATGCTCCCGCGTTCATGGATGGAGGCGTATGTACGCTTCCTCCTTCGCTATCGCTGGCCGGTACTTGCGCTTTCTTTTCTTGTCACCATTTTTCTCGGCTACGAACTCTCAAATACGAAGATCCAGATGAACTTTCTGGATTTCTATCCCCCGAGCCATCCCTACACCCAGCTGGCGAAAAAGCACTCGCGCATGTTCGGCTCTGCCAACGTGTTGGTGGTCGGCGTCGAAGTGCAAAACGGCGACCTCTATAACGTCGAGACGCTGAACAAGATTAATCGACTGACCATCGCCATCATGGAAACCTCGGGCGTAAATCCTTGGCAAGTACGGTCGATTTCCCACCCAGCAGTGCGCAACACTATTATTTCTAGCACCGGGGTCAAAGTCTTGCCATTGTTCTTCCCCGGCCCGCCCAAAGATGCACAGACCGCCGCCAAAATTAAAAAGGCGGTGTACACCAACGATGGGATTCTCGACTTCTATGTATCGCGCGACAACAAGATGGCACTCATTACTGCTGGGTTTTGGGAATCGGGTTTGGATTTTGGCAAGATGCGCGAGCGCCTGTTCAAACTTCAGGCGCAGGAGACAGATGCCAACCACACTATCCACATGACCGGCTTTCCGATGCTGTTCTGTTGGATCTTCAGCTATCAAGATTGGATCCTCTATATCGCCGGGTTAACCGTTCTTTCCATCGTGTTGTTGCTGTGGTTTTACTTCCGCACCGTGCAAGGCGTCCTCATTCCCTTATTCTCCGGCACCCTCAGTACGTTTTGGGCGCTCGGCTTCGCTGGAGCGCTCGGCTTCACGATTGATCTCTTGATGATCGTCGTCTTTCTTCTTATTACCGCCCGGGCACTGTCGCATTCCGTTCAATCTATGGAACGCTACCACGAGGAATATGCCCGCCTTGGGGACAAAAATGCCGCGATCATGCAGTCGTATCTCGGATTATTCTCGCCAGCGCTCGTCTCCATCGCTGCCGATGGTTTCGCGATTTTAAGCCTCGCGGTCGCACGGATTCCCTTGGTGCAGAAGCTAGCAGTCGTCTCCAGTTTTTGGATTTTCACGATCTCGGTAAGCGTGGTGACGTTGCACCCCATCATCCTGAGCTTCCTCAATCCGCCACGGCACGACCCCAAAGCTGGCCGGCGATTTTCCGATAAAATCTACAACACCATCAACCGTGGGCTTGTCAGCATTAGTCGTGGCAATGCCCGTCATGCCATGATTGGCGCATTCATCGTTGCTTTGGTCGGGGGCATTTATTACGCCAAGCAACTCAAGATTGGCGATGTGTCGATCGGCAAGGCGCTGTTCTATGCCGATCACCCGTACAACGTGGCCTACGACCGGATCATCCAAAAAGGCTTTGTGGGCATCTCTTCGCTGACAATTATCGCTGAAGGCAAAGAGCCTGGTGTCTTTCGTGAGGTGAAATACCTCAATGAGCTCGAACAATTTCAGCGACATATGGAGCGGAGCAACGCTATGGCCGGCGGGAGTGTCAGCGGTGTCGATATCATCCGCCAGATGTACCAGATGTTTGAAGAAGGCATCCCCAAGTGGGCTATCATGCCGTCAGGGACAAAAGACGTGGGCAATATGTTCTCGTATTTCCTCATGTCTGCTGGCGCTCCGGCACTGGAGCGATTTGTCGATAAGGAGCTACAAAACGCTACCGTCACCATCTTTTTCCGCGACTACAACCACGACACCATCATGAGCGCACTGCAACGTGCCAAAGACTATATTGCCGCCAATCCGTCGGACAAGTTTGATTTTCGCCTGGCTGGGGGCCTGTTTGGCATCTTGGCGGCAGTCAACGAGGAAGTCGAGTGGTCGTATCGCGTGAATCTCTATCTCGTGTTGGTCATCGTGTTCATTCTCAGCTTCCTCACCTATTGGTCGCTGGCCGGAGCGTTGATCGTGATGATCCCGTCTATCGTCGCCCAGCCTCTGACCGAAGCGATCATGTATGGCATCGGCATCGACATGAACATCAACTCGCTGCCGATTGCCGCCATCGGCATCGGGATCGGCATTGATTACGGCTACTACGTGCTTTCTCGCATTACCGAGGAGTATGGGCGGTTCCCTGATGTGGATCAGGCGATTGAAGAAGCCCTCATGACGACCGGGCGGGCGATCCTGTTCACCGGCACCACACTCACCGCCAGCGTGATTTTCTGGCTCTGGTTTCCGATGCGATTCCAGGCCGAGATGGCGCTGTTGCTCGCGCTCATTCTCTTCCTCCACGTCATCGGTGCGCTGGTGTTTATCCCGTCGATGGTCTCGCTCTTCAAACCACGCTTCGCGATCACTGGCGCACCGGAAGGTGTTCCCGCGTCACAGCAAGGAAAACCGACGTTAGCATCGTAATTGAGTTGGTTGGGTTTGTTGAGTTAATTGAGTTCGTTGGATTTTGCTCTGACCTTACGAGATCTCGAACCCCACAAACCCTATAAACTTCTTCTTGCTCACCGTCCGCCTGCGTGTTCTTGCTTTTCTACTTCGATGAGCAAGGCACGCGGAACCAGTACTTCGCCTTTGGCGAGGTCGGCTTCAGAAGCGCGTTCGACCGCGAGCTTGCAGACGGCTTTGAGGTCGATACCGTGGAATTCGAGGTCGAGCTCGTCAGTCGAGACCCAGGCATGCACCTGCTTGCCGCCGCCGAGCGTACAGAGATATCCGGTGTAGCGTCGTGGACGGTCCTTCCTTTTTTCCATGTCCAGGATCTTGAGTCGCGCCATTGTTTGCTCCTTTTCTCCTATGCGGAACGGCGTAACATTCCAGAGAGATCCACACGCGTGCGTAACACCCGCAACTCTTCCTCGCTCGGGGGTGACGTTAGAGCCGGGGTTGCCGTGGTGGCCAAAGAGAACCCAGTCTGGGCCTGTACTTCAGCAGCCAAGACACCGGGATGGGTCGAGTGAAGACGCAAGTGTTTCGTGTCTTCGGTAAAATCCATCACGCACAGCGGCGTCACACAGTATTTTGGCCCGCCACCGGGCAGCCCCAGCTTCTGCCGCGCATCTGCCCCGCCAGTGCCCCAACCATACGCGCTAATGTAGTCGCAGCGTTCAACAAAGATACGTGGCGAGTGGGAATTCAGGACGATGTAATAGCGCCCGACGTGAGTGCTCAGTGTCGGCGTACCTACCGACCCAGGCCCGCGAAAGCGTAGGTGATGGTAATCCGGACCAATGCCGATGAGGTTGGTATTACCATGCGGGTCCACTTGCACGCCGCCGATGAAAAATACGTGTCGCCCCCAGTCTTTGATACGATCAAAGCGATGTCCGCTATCGCTGTAAGATTCGGCCCAGCGCACCACGCGACGATCCCAGCCAAACGCTGGCATGGGAAGGCTATCGAGATGCGCCACGTTCATACGTGCGCCTAAAAAAATCAGCTCCATGTTGGGGCCGTGCATGATATGGGCGAGGCGCACCGCAGCTTCCACGACCGGCATCGCGACGCCCACCCGCAAGACATCGCCGTCCTGAAGGTCGCGTGCGAGAAAGATCGCCATCAATTCTTGGGGCGAGTATTCACTGGGCATAACGTTCTTCATCCTTGTCATTGTCATTCTGAGCGTAGCGAAGAATCTTGCCTGACCCGTTCAAGGAAGATGTCTCGCTCCACTCGACATGACATGCCATCCGCTGTTCCCCGGAGAGGCTCCTAGTATTCATACAGCCCGAGCAAGTGCTTTATTCCAACCCGTTCGAGGTAATCGCCATGCGTGGCTGGTTCGCGACAATAGTAGGTCAGATACTGGTGAAGGGACTCCGGTTTTCCTGTTTGCGCCGCAGTCGCGGCTTCCACGTAGGTCCGCAAGAAGGCATTGTCTTGCACGTAGCACCCACGGCTGTAGAACGGATGTGCGCCGTAGGGAGCACGCACGATCGCATCGGCCCCAGCAATGGTCGTCGCCCAAGGATTCGCACGCACTTCTTCATTCGGAATGATGCGCTCGACTTGCACGAGAGTACGATCCGCCGCACGGTGGAGGAACAGGTCTAACCACCCTGGACCACCACAATGCTGGACGTTGCCATACGCATCAGCCGTCGCGGCATGGAGCAGCGCGAGATCTGGCTTAATCGGCGGCACGGCGATTAAGGTTTCGCCGCGAATCGGGTCCTGCATCAGTTTCAGATCAGGGTTGATCTCGGGGAGTGAGGTGCCAACACCACCACGCCAAGGTAAAAAAGGTAAGGCTTGAGCCGCAGCTTGCAGGCCGGTGGTGAGAATACCTTCTTCACACTCCCACACTTCGATTTCGCCACGTTCCACCGCACGGCGAAACGATGGTGCCACCGGCACACCGAAGCCACCGCCAGCGTAATAGCTCACCACTTTCCGCACACAGCCGGCAGCAATAAGGAGATCGAGACTCAGTCCGCTATCGACCACGGTGAGATTTTTGACGCCACGTCGGATGATGTGGCGGAGGAGCATCATCGGAGCCGGCGACCCCACGGCAATGGTCATCCCGTCGTGTACCCAGCTCGCCGCTTCAGTTTCATCGAGAATACGTTCGTGCCGTTCTGGCATAACTCTTCCTCTCCCGCGAGAGATATATGCCGCATCAGAAAAGGTGGCAATGGCTGACACATGCACCCCCCCTCGCTCAAGACTGCCAAGTTTTCCACACCTCCGGGCAATACCCTACCGTCGCGTCTTTGCCGTTACGAACGATAGGGGTGCGGAAGAGCAGTGGATCATCGAGGAGCAGACCTTCGATCTTGGGTGCGTCGAGCCAAGCGTGGGTCAACCCTTTTGCCGCAAAGCGCGGACTGGCGCGGTCGAGCAATGGTTCCAATTGCGTTTTTGCTGCCACCGACCGCAGCTCGCCTTTCGAAAGCCCTTTCTCAGCTAAATCGACGAACTGAAAGCGAATGCCGCGCTCCTTAAAGAACCGCTGTGCTTTGCGAGTCTCAGCGCATTTGTTAACGCCAAAAATCTGGATATTCATCGTTCCTACTCCGCGCCGCAACTATGGCCGGACCTGTGGCAAGAGTCAAGCAAGCGAGTCTCTGCGGTCGAGGCTGTTGCCCTCTACGCGAGAAGGTCATAAAGAAAAGTCCATGTCTATCCACCAATACAACCGGAACCCCCAAGCGAATCGCCAATTGCGTCAACCGACTCTTGCGATCCTCTTTCTTGCTGTGTTCCTCTGGGAGCAGAGTTGGGCGCAAGACCAAACACCGCCAGCCTCGCCTCCAACCACAGCGGAGCAAGGTGCAGCGACACAAGCAAGCGCGACCGTATCTACAGAAGAGAAGACAACGACAACGACGCTGCCTCCGGTGGTGGTCTCGGCCACGCGAAGCGATACGCCGATTACTGAGGTGCCAGCGGCGGTAAGTGTTGTCGAGCAGAGTGATATCCAACTCGGACAGCCGACCATTACCCTTGATGAATCGTTGAGCCGCGTGCCAGGTGTGTTTCCTCAGAATAATTTCAACTTCGCACAAGATCAGCGCTTGTCGATTCGCGGGTTCGGCACACGGGCTGCCTTCGGCATCCGCGAGATTAAATTGATCGTCGATGGCCTGCCGGAAACGTCGCCCGATGGACAGACAGAAATCGACACTCTCGACTTAGGTGCGGTGCAACGCATCGAAGTCCTGCGGGGACCGGTGTCCTCACTCTATGGTAACGCTTCGGGCGGGGTCATCAATATCATCACCGAAGATGGTCCTGCGCGTCCGTTTCTCGAAACCCGCTTGACGGGCGGCTATTTCGGCATGCAGAAATATCAGACCAAAGCTGGCGGACAGATCGGCAAGCTCAATTATTTTTTCAATACCTCTTATTTCACCATCAATGGCTTTCGCGATCAGAGCCGTGCGCAGAATGTTATTGCCAATGGCAAACTCCGCTACACGATTTCTGAGCAGGCGGATCTGACCACGCTGCTGACCTTTACCGATGCGCCGCTGGCGGAAGACGCTGGTGGGTTGACGGTACTGCAAGTCGCGGCCAATCGCCGCCAAGCGCGGGATGTCAACGTGATCCAAGATGCAGGAGAGCGGCTCCGTCAGGGCAAATTGGGGTTCGTGTATCGTCATGAGATCTTGCCCGGGCACGAACTCACTATCACACAGTACTCGATGTTTCGCCAATTCACAGGCAAATTGCCCATCTTTCCCAGTGCAGGTGGCGGTATCGTGGTGTTTGATCGCTTCGGCGTTGGTGGCGGCGTGAAATACAGTATCGACACGCCGATTGGCGGGTTTCGCAATCGCTTGATCATCGGTCTCGATACGCAATACCAGCTCGATAATCGGCGACGCTTCAATAATCTGAACGATAATCGCGGCAAGAAGCGTTTCCACCAAGACGAGGATGTGACGAGCATTGGGCCGTTCATACGCGATGAATTCTACTTACAGGACAATCTTCAACTCAGTTTTGGCCTGCGTTACGACAGCATAGAATTTGGCGTGGAGGATCAGTTCCTTTCTGATGGCAACGAGTCTGGCAGCCGCACCATGACCCAGCTCAGTCCTATGGGCGGCATTCTTTATAGCCCGTGGTCGTTCCTAACTTTGTACGGCAACGTGTCCACAGCGTTTCAAGTGCCGACGACGACTGAGTTTGCCAACCCCAATGAAGGTGGCGGCTTCAACCCAGACATCGAGCCGCAAAAGGCCATTAACTACGAAGTCGGCGCACGTGGTACCGTACTTGATCGCCTCTCCTATGACGTGGCCTTGTTCTGGATCGTGTTGGATGACGAACTGATTCAATTCGAGGGGTCATCGGGACGCACCTTCTTTCGCAATGCCGGGCGCTCGACGCGGCGTGGCGTAGAGTTTCACTTCGATTATCCCATCATGCAAAACTTGGTCTGGTCGCTGGCGTATACCTATTTAGAGGCCAGCTTTGACCGCTATCGAACTTCAACGAGCGACTTCAGTGACAACGACGAGCCTGGCATTCCGCCCAATCAACTGTTCACCGAGCTGTTGTACTCGCACCGCTCCGGGCTGTACGGCGCGTTCAACATCTTCTTTGTGGATCACTTCTTTGCCAACGACGCCAACACCTTTCAGAATGACGCCTACACCGTGCTGAATCTCCGCTTCGGTTATGAGGTGAACCTTGGCAGCATCCGGCTCGCACCGTTTGTCGGGCTTAATAACTTGACCAATGAACGTTACAACGGTCTCGTGCGACTCAATGCCGCTGCAAACAGATTCTTTGAGCCAGCACCGGACTTCAACGCCTACGGTGGGTTGGCGATGGCCTACGAGTTTTAACGGACAACGCTCCCGGAGGAGAGGGGACGCCTGAAGGGATCTTTGCTATAGCCGAAGTGGCGCAAGCCAAAACGCACCAGCTGGCCGCCATCATGTTCACCGCCATCGCCGGCTTCAGTCACCAGATGGGCGGGGGTGATCTCCACCCTAGAAGTCATCCCTAAACTCCACGGCCATGTCATCCTGAGCGCAGCGAAGGATCTCAAAGCGAGACTCTTCGCCGCTGACACGGCTCAGAATGACAGCATTAGGAGGCTTAGGGAGAGGTTCTAGTCATTCGCTTTCCTCTTCTCCTTGACAAGAGACAGCCTCCTATGCTCATCCTGTTGCTATGGATGAGTTGATGCGTATCCCTAGCACGGACCCCGCCTACCCGCCTTCTCTTTTTCTGCATCTTGCGGACCAGATTCCAGCGATACTCACGGCGCGCGGGTCGCTGGCACTGCTACGTCGTAAGCCTGTCGTGGCACTGTTTTGTTCCGTGCAATGTTCTGAAGCCATTATTTTACGCACGTATGATCTCGCCCGGGCATTGAGTGAGGCTGGGGTAACTGTGCTGAGCGGGTTTCACTCGCCTATGGAGAAAGAGTGTCTGACGACGCTTCTCCAGCACGGCGCATCAGTCATCTTGTGTCCTGCACGAAGCCTGGACCGTCTGCGTCTCAGCAGCGCATGGAAAGCGGCATTGGCGCGAGAGCATTTATTGTTGCTCTCCCCGTTTTCCTCTGCACAGCAAGAAACCACGACGCAGCACGCGCTGGAGCGCAATCGCTTCGTTGCTGCGCTGGCGGATGCACTCCTGATTGCTCATGCCACACCACGAGGCCGGCTTGAGCAGCTGTGTGACGAAGTCGTGTCCTGGGGAAAACCAGTCCTGGCGCTGGATGATCCAGAAAACGCACGCCTGTTGGCCTTAGGCGCGAAGCGTGTGTGGATCGAGCATATTCGACGCGGAGAAACTTTTCTGTGACACAAGTGGGTGCAGGCGAGGCGTCCGCTCAAGACGCCTGCCGTAAACAGGGGGAAGCTGCTGCCCTCTTTCGCTTTATTTTGCGCGTGCCGTGACTACAACGGCTCGCATGGTGGAGCGAAACGGCTGGGCTCCGCCTTCACGCGTGAGTGCCGCCGCCACCGCCGCGACGATATCCTCGAAAGACGCCCCACGTTCCTGAATCGCGTTGCTGACAGGCGTTCCTCGCACCAGCCCAGTAGCGAACGACTCTGCCGATGGACTCACCGTCTCGCGGCTGACGCGCTCAATCTCCACATGGTCAAAGCCGTTTGCGGTCAAGAAATTGCGAAGAACGTCGGCATCGTGGAAGCCAAAAGGAATCTGGAAAAAGGGAGGTGGGTTGACGGGAAAGAATCCGCTGATCGTCTCGTGGGCAAGGCGGGCGAACGGGTTTTGCGCCAAGCTATCCCAGACGTTAAAGGCGAATACTCCACCTTCTTGCAGTACCCGGCGTGCCTCACGAAAGAATGCTGGCTTGTCGGGTACGAACATCACGCCGAATTGACAAGCGACAGCAGCGAACGTTGCTGCCGCGAATGGTAATGCGGCTGCGTCCGCTTGTTGCCAAGTCACTCGCCCAGCGTCACTCAACTTCGCACGAGCATAGTCGATCATCGGTGGGTTGAGGTCCGTGGCCGTCAGAGGTGCGGTGGCAGGGAGTTGTGTACATAACTGCTGGGTGAGGATGCCGGTGCCGCAAGCGGTTTCTAGCACCGGGCCGTTTGCGAGAGGAGCGAGGCGACGAGCAAGATCTATGGCATACGGAGAGAAAATGACTGGACCGAGATGGCGATCGTAGATTTCTGGAATTGACCCGGTAAAGTGCGCGTGTGTTTCTGACATGGGAAACCTCCTAGGTGAGTATGGTAATCAGGGCGACTGTTCAGAAATTTTCCACCGATGGACGAATGTCAATCTCATGCATCCAGGTGTCACGGGGTTGGGCAACGCCTTGCGCGACGACGCGAGCGATTGAGCGCGAGTCGAGCATGCCGGGCTGCACCGCACGGTCTTCTCCCAATGGAATATCGTCGATGCCACCGTCGATAATGACGTGAAACACGTGGATACCCTGCGCCCCGAACTCACGGGCATTACACTGAGCCAAGGCACGAAGAGCAAATTTTCCTGTCGCGAAAGCTGAGGACTTCGCGTAGCCCTTCACGGAACTGGTCGCGCCGATGTAGACGACCGTGCCACCACCGTGAGCAAGCATATCGGGAATCGCTTCCTTGGCGCATAGGAATGGACCAAAAACGCCGCCGCGCAGGTTCTTCATGAAATCGTCCGGGGTGACGGTGAGAAACGAGCCGCGTTTCGCGCCGCCGCCGGAATTGCAAATGAGTAGATTGACGGGTCCCAACTCGCTGCGCACGCGAGCGAACATCTGCGTCACCTGCGCTTGATCGGTAATATCGGTCGGCCAGAAGACGCAGCGATCTGCCAGCGCTCCCAGCCCAGCACGGATGACAGCAAGATTATCGGCACTGCGGGCGAGCGCGACAACGCGATACCCTTCTTGCGCGAATGTTTCTACGAACCGTGCGCCGATGCCTGGACCGACACCAGCTACGACTGCTACACGATCATGAGCCATGTTTATCTCCTCCTTTTGTGTCTGTTCGCGAAATGACGGGCTCGTTTACCTGTACGCTAAGGTCGCTGAGGAATGAATGCCCCAGATCCCTGCCTTGATCCTGCCGAGAAGCGTAGCGCTTGCTTGACGATCTGTTCTCTTTATTTTTTGCCCATCCCCATCTGGGCTTGCCCGCCCAGCGACAGTTTTCTAGGCTGTTTGGCATGATATCTACACCATCCGGCCCAAAGCTGCCTTCGAGTATCCAACTGCTCCACTGGCTGTTCCGCCCCATTCCATTCATGCAACAGGCGGCACGGCATTACGGCGACTGCTTCACCGTGCGTCTTCCTGCCAATCCACCGCTGGTGTTCTTTAGCAGCCCCGAGGCGGTCAAAGATATCTTCACCAGTGATCCCGAGAAAATGCCAGCCGGGCAGACTCGTGCTATCGTTCAACCGCTGGTCGGACAGCACTCCGTTCTTGTACTCGACGGTGCACGCCACGCCCAAGAACGCAAGCTCTTGATGCCGCCGTTTCATGGCGAGCGGATGCAGGCGTACAGCACGATTATGGCTGATATCACTGACCAGACGATCAACCGCTGGCCGGTGGGACGTGCGTTCCCAATGCAAGCGGAGATGCAAGAAATCACCCTGAATGTCATTCTACGCACGGTCTTCGGCATTGAAGAAGGCGCGCAGTTCTCGCACCTGCGAGCGTTGCTTATCGAACTTCTGTCGCTCGGTACTAATCCCCTCAACCTGATTCCCTGGTTTCCTCGGCTGCTCGGTCCCTTCACCAATCGGCAACGGCTCATGCAACTCATCGGAGAAGTAGACCAAGCACTCTATGAGGCAATCAGCCAACGTCGAGCCGCCGGTGCTGCCGGGCGCACGGATATTCTCTCGATGTTGATTGAGGCACGGGACGAGCAAGGCCAGCCGCTCACGGACATTGAGCTGCGGGACGAACTGGTGACTATGCTGGTGGCTGGTCACGAAACAACGGCCACCTCGCTTTCGTGGACGTTTCATCATCTGCTCCAACGGCCAGAAATCGTGGACAAGCTCAAAGCCGAACTCCACCAAGTTGTCGGTGCTGACCCGGTGCAGCCGCAACACTTGCAGAAGCTCGACTATCTCGACGCCGTTATTAAAGAAGCGCAACGCTTGACTCCCATCGTGCCGGTCGTTGGCCGCTATGTCCGCGAACCCGTACGCATCGGCGGGCGCGAGTTACCTGCTGGTGTCGTCGCCACGGCGTGTATTTATCTCACGCATCATCACCCCGCAGTCTGGCCGCAACCAGAACGCTTCGATCCTGACCGTTTTCTTGTGAAGCGACCGAGTCCGTATGAGTTCTTTCCGTTTGGTGGCGGCAACCGCTACTGCTTGGGCGCGGCGTTTGCCCTCTACGAGATGAAGATCGTGCTAGCGCGCGTCCTCTCCCGCGTCACCTTACATGCCGCTCCCGGGCGGACTGTGCGTGTTGTCAGACGCGGGGTCACGTTCGCACCGTCCGAAGGCATGCCAGTCGTGCTTGATCGCTTGGCAGCATAGGCGACATCGGTACCAGCAGTCGAACGAGCAGCAGTTATGTATGTCCCCAAGCATTTCGAGGAAACCCGCATCGAGGTGCTGCGCCAGTTCATCCGAGAACAGCCACTCGGAACGCTGGTGACGCTGACGCCGCACGGCCTTGATGCGAACCACCTTCCCTTCGAGATTGATCCACAGCCCAGTCCTTTGGGGACGCTGCGTGGCCATATCGCGCGTGCGAATCCGCTGTGGCGAGACTCGTCACCGGGCACCGAAGCACTCGTCGTTTTCCAAAACTCTGGGACCTATATTTCACCGTCGTGGTATCCGAGCAAGCAGGAGACCGGGAAAGTGGTACCAACCTGGAATTATGCGGTGGTCCATGCGCATGGCACTTTGCGCTTGGTTGACGACCCGGAATGGCTACGCACGTTCGTGACTCAGTTGACCAACCGTTATGAAGCTGGGAGGAGCAAGCCGTGGCGTGTCACCGATGCCCCGGCAGAGTTTATCGACAAACAGCTCGGCGCAATTATCGGGGTAGAAATTCAGCTCGCGCGGCTGATTGGCAAATGGAAGGTTAGCCAGAATCGCCCGGCACCGGATCGTGATGGCGTGATTGACGGTTTACTCGCCGAAAAGCACGACGCAGCTCGAGCGATGGCCGAGTTCGTGCGACAAGTCCGGGACGAGTAGCTGGCAGATAGCCTCTTAACGGAACGCCGGCATGACTTCCTGGGCGAAGCGCCGGAAGCCCTCGCGGTCATACGGTTGCGAGCGTGCAGTAAAAATGAAGTGCGTAATCCCAGCGGCGACGAACTCACGAATTTGTGCCTTGATCTCTTCCGCCGTTGTCCCGGCAATAATCGTGCGTTTGGCGTCCTCTGGGGTCATGCCTTTATAGTAACGGGTCAGTTGCTGCACGGCCTGATCGATTTTCGCTTGCTCCGACGAAAAGACGAGAAAAGTTTGATACGACTTGTCCATGCGTGAGCAGTCGCGCTGGATCTCGGCGCACGCAGCCGTCAAGGCTTTGGCTTTCTCCGCGACTCTCTCAGGAGTGAACCCCGCCGGAAGGCTCCATTTGTCGGCGTGACGCGCCACCAGCGGCAGCGTACGGCGCTCGCCTTGCCCGCCGATGGTGATGGGCGGGTAGGGTTTCTGAGGAGATTTGGGCATGAACGGCACTTTGGCAAGTCGATAATATCTGCCGGCGAAATTCGCCTCCGGCTGTGTCCACAGAGCCTTGAGCACCTGTAAGGCTTCGTCGAGCCGCGCCATGCGTTCTCGGTTCGAGGGAAAATCGATGCCATAGGCCTCATGCTCGCGCTGGAACCAGCCGCCGCCCATACCCATTTCCAGTCGCCCTTTGCTCAAGATGTCAACGGTGGTCGCCATCTTGGCCAAGACGGCAGGATGACGAAACAGATTGTCGGTAACGAGGACTCCGAGTCGGACGCGCGAGGTCTTTTGCGCCAAGGCCGGCAACAAGGCCCAGGCATCGTAGGCGGGACCGTCTTCTTTGCCGAACTGCATCATGTGATCGTTCAGCCACAGGGTGTCGTAGCCCCAACCTTCTGCGTCCTGCCAAAGCTGGATCAAGTCGTCAAGCGACGGCACTTGATGCGCGGTTTGGATGCCGAAGAAAATGTGCGGCTTGGCTGGAGTAGCGGTTTCAGCGTAGGCGGGAGATGTGCTGGCTAAAGCAGCAACGACAACAAGACCGCCGATAAATCTGAGCAAACGCATAGCACTCCCTCCTGCCCTGCTGGGCGAAACGGACTCGTGTTGGGTTAGGCGTTGTCTTCGTAGGCCTCAGCCAAGAGATCCACCATGTGAATCGCCTTCGTGGCAAGACCACGTTGTTGCAGGCCAGCACGAATCTGCATAAGACAGCCGGGGTTACCGGCAACAACGAGATCCGCGTCGGTAGCTTGGATATTGTCCATCTTGCGATTGAGGAGACGATGCGCCATCTCAGTTTCCGTTAAATTATAGGTGCCAGCGCTGCCGCAGCACCAATCCGACTCGTTGAGATCGACGATGCGCAGACCAGGAATAGCTTGGAGTAAAGTGCGCGGTTGTTGGCGTACACCCTGACCGTGCGCGAGATGGCAAGCGTCGTGATAGGTGACTGTGGCACGGACTTCACGCGTGGGATTCTGCAAAGGAATGCTACCGAGAAACTCTGCGACATCTTTCATTTTGGCAGCAAGGCGCTCGGCCCGCTCGTGATAGACAGGGTCATCTTTGAACAGCTCGCCGTATTCTTTCATCATCGCGCCACAGCCTGCCGCGTTGATAATCAAGGCATCCACATCGAGGCGGCTGAAAACGTTGATGTTTTTACGCGCGAGATCAAGCGCGGTTTTCTTGTCGCCACCGTGTAGCAACAATGCGCCGCAACAGCCCTGCTCACGCGGGACCAGTACGTCGCAGCCGTTATGGCGCAGGACTTTGACTGTGGCCTCGTTGGTCGCACCAAACACCGCTGGCATGACGCATCCAGCCAACAGAGCCACGGTGTAGCGTTTCTCGCCAATGGCAGGATAGCGTTCGAGCAAGGTCGCAGCAGTGACACCACCGGGTTCGGGCAGCAAACCAAACCAATAGCGCAGTTGCTCGGGAAGTTTCTCCCACCGCGCGAGGCGACCAAGACCCAAGGCCGCGCCGGTTTTGAGCAGAAAGGCAAACGCCCGCGTCCCCAGCGGATTGGGAAAAATGGTGTTGATCGCTTGCCGCTTGAAACGCTCCAGCGGCGGGCGTTGATAGTGCTCTTCGATATAGGGACGAACGCCTTCAATCAGCTCGCCATAGTGAACACCCGAGGGGCATGCCGTCTCACAGGCGCGGCACCCGAGACAGAGGTCGAGGTGGCGCACGACTTCCGCATCAAGCGGGAGCCGCCCTTCTTGCAAGGCCCGCATGGTAGCAACGCGACCGCGCGGTGAGTCCATCTCCGTGCCCAGCTCCACATAAGTCGGGCAAAAAGAGAGACAGAGTCCGCAATGGACACAATCGAAGAATTTTTCGTGATCGACGAAATTTACAGGAGTAGCAGTCATAGGCAAATGATCTTTCGTAGCTCGTGGCTCGTGGCTTATGCTTGTGCTCGTAGCTCATGTTTCGTGTTTGCGAGCCACGAGCCACGAACGCGACTCACGATTCAGATTCCCCCTACAAACCGCCCGGGATTCAGTGTCCCGTTGGGATCGAGGGTGTCTTTCAGTCGTTTCATCAGAGGAAAGGCTCCGCCCACATGGCCCCAGACATCGACCCGCTCTTTCAGAGCCGGTGCGAGGTCTTCGACCACGAGGTAGCCCTCGAGTTTTTTGCTGAGGATGCGCAGCCAGTCAATAAATGAGATCAGCTTCTCTTGAGGCAGCTCATCCAGCGTCGTGAAGCGGCTGTAGACAATGCCGTTCCCAGCATGCGCGAGCAGTTGAGTGGCAAGGCCGCGTGATTGGGCTTCGGCTTCCGCCTCTCGACAGAACAAGGCGACCTTCGTAGGCAAGAGGCTCGCCTTGCAGCGTAAGAGTGCGCTCCCGGCTACAGGAAAGTCGCGCAAGGTCGGCACGAGGGCTTGCGCTTGTTCCTCTCCACTCTCCAACTCAACTACACCAGGTGCGCCGACGAGGGTCCGCAAACGCCGGCATTGGTACTGCACCTCTTCTGCAATGCCAGCGAAGCCGACAAAGAGGCGATAAGGCTGGGGGCTGTTGAACGACGCGAGCGGCGCGAAGTTAGCGACTTCCAGAAAAGCGGGTTGCAGTTCAGACCCGGTGACGCCTAGGACTACGTTCATCGCCGCGTCGGGCGTGAGGCAAGCAAAGGCCAAGACCGCCTGCGCCTCGGAGCGCGGGAGCACCTTGAAGGTAGCTTCAACGATCACCCCCAAGGTGCCGAACGATCCACAGAACAGTTTGGGAATATCGTAGCCAGCGACGTTTTTGACGACCTTGCCACCGCCCTTCATCACCGTGCCATCGGCGCGTACGGCTTTCAGACCCAGTAGGGCATCGCGGATCGTCCCGTGCATGAGCCGGGAAGGGCCGCTGAGATTGGCGGCGAGAATGCCGCCAATAGTGGCGCGTTCCGGCAGCGGTGGGTCAATCGGCAGCCATTGGCCATGCTCACCCAGCACCTGTTGCAGTTGGGTCAACGGCATCCCGGCTTCGACTGTCACCGTCATATCCGTCGGTTGATAATCGACGACGCGATTAAGATGTTGCAGCGAGAGCGCCACATCATACTTACGAGGCAACGCACCGAGATGAAGGAACGCACCAAGACCAGTCGGCACCACGGCGCGGCGTTGCTCGTCAGCGTGGCGTAACGTGGCGGCCAGTTGTTCGACCGACTCGGGCATGCTCACTTCCTGCGGCTCGCGTCCGTCGATAGTAAAGCGTTGGTGTGGTGGGAGTTCGTGTGTATCCAAGGAGTTCACTCAGTAAGCTTTCTTCAGAAGACTAGGGTCGTTCCGATTGGAGCGGCATTATTTCGCGGACCCTGAGCAAGAGTCAAGGAGAGAACCCCTCAAATCACCTTCTCCTGTCGTAACTGCGCAATCTCTTCCTCATGCACGCCCAATTCGCGGAGAATGTCCTCGGTATGCTCACCCTTCTCCGGGGTCGGCGTGCGCACTCCTCCCGGCGTGCGGCTGAGCGTGACCGGATGCCCGAGGATGTTGATCTGGCCGAGCTGCGGATGCTGAATCGGTCGCGCTAATCCGAGATGCTGCACTTGTTCGTTGGCGAAGACTTGGTCAATCGCAAGGATCGGGCCGCTCGGCACCCCAGCAGCGTTGAGGATATCCACCCATTCTGCGGTTGGTCTGCTCTGAAGTTTTTGCTCTAGCAGGGGATTGAGTTCGTGGCGATTTCGCGAGCGCCGCCCCGGCGAGGAGAAGCGCGGATCATCGAACAGTTCCACTGCATTGATCGCTTCACATAAGCGTCGCCACATATGTTGACCGCTGGCGGCGATGTTCATGTAGCCGTCTTGAGTCTGAAACGCGCCAGTGGGAATGCCGGTAGGGTGATCGTTGCCAGCTTGTGGCGGCACTTCTTTGTCCATGAGCCAGCGGGTCGCTTGAAAGTCCAACATGGAAACCATGGCTTCAAGTAATGAAGTGTGAATCCACTGTCCTTCGCCTGAACGTTCGCGCTCGAAAAGAGCGACTAAAACGCCTTGTGCGGCCAGAAGACCAGCGCTGAGATCGGCAATGGGAATACCAACACGCCACGGTCCGCCGCCCGGAGGTCCAGTAATGCTCATAAGTCCACCCAGACCCTGGGCGATCTGGTCGTATCCCGGGCGACCTTGGTACGGTCCAGTCTGGCCAAAGCCGGAAATACTGGCGTAAATCAGGCGCGGGTTAAGCGGCCGCAGGTCGGTATAGTCGATCCCCAGCCGTTTCTTTACATCAGGGCGGTAATTCTCCACCAACACGTCGGACGTGGCCGCCAGCCGTTTCAAGATCGCGAGGCCGCGCGGGTCTTTGAGGTTCAGCACGAGGCTGCG
Organism: Pseudomonadota bacterium; assembly: GCA_005804965.1. Classification (GTDB taxonomy): domain Bacteria; phylum Desulfobacterota; class Binatia; order Bin18; family Bin18; genus SYOC01. The sequence continues at coordinate 21,292 of SYOC01000111.1, read as the reverse complement.
CTTATTGCGATGCAGGTTCTGAAAGTCGGAGTTGTGACGGCTGACACCCTCTTCATCGTCGGGTTGTTCGACCTTGACGACCTGCGCACCCATGTCGGCAAGCTGGCGCACGCAAGTCGGGCCAGAGCGTGCGCGAGTTAAGTCGATCACGCGAATCTGTTCTAACGGCAGTGGCATCGGATACCTCCTCCTTTTGCGCTATGAGTAGCGGGGAATGAAGGCGGAGTCAAAGCTGCATCAAGGATAGAGTATGGAAGAAGCCAAGATCGCGCGAGAAGCAGCTACGGCCATACGGCTTTTATGACGCCGGGTGCGCTGGAAACCAGGAAAAGCGCTGACTCATCTGGGAAAAAGGAAAACGCTCGGCCATCTTCCTGCGGATTCATCGCTGAAAGATTACGAACGGCTAATAAAGAGTCTCATCCTCGACGATGAAAATCCAGTCTATCTCTATCGTTTCGGAGAGGAACGGTATTATGCTGTGCGAGGTAATGTCCAAAATGCGGAATGGCTGGTAATTACAAGCAGAAAGGGAATCCTCGAAACGGCGTTCCCTCCCGACGACATAGACGACTACTTGAAGAAGCGAGGATTCCTCTTTATTGGCACCGCACGAGAGGTGTTGGCGTGAAAACCACAAAGCAACTTGTAGCCGATTTCCATCGCGGAGTTTGCTATCCCGAGGTCAGCGGTTTTGAGATTCTAGAGCTTCTCGACCTGCGCAGTGTGCTTGCGCGACAAGAAGATACCCTGAGTGAGGAGGAGAAACAGGTTTTGGAAGAAGCAGATTCACTCTTTCTCGAAGCGGCAGCTCGGCTGTATGCGAGCGTTGTTTGTGTGGCGGATCTCGAAGCAATACGCAAACAAGCCACCGTCCCTCCTTCCCATTGGTGGTGGCGCCTCGAAAAACTTGCCAGAGTCGAGCGCATAGCTTCTTAGATACTGGAGAAGTGATGCATGAATTGCCCTTCTGGACTCAGAGTCCAAGAAGGGCAATTTTTATCGTACCGGCAACCCAATCATCGCACGTGCTTCCTGCGGCGTGGCTGGAGTGCGTCCATGGGCGCGGGCGACTTCGACCGCCCAGGTCACGAAGTCCGCGCTGCTTCTTGCCGGAGAGCCGTCAATCAGCGTGGCACGATCCTCGAAGCCGACGCGCAGATGTGCGCCGGTGGCGATGGCCAAGCCCCCAATGGTAAAGACGCTGTCTTCAGTCCCATGCGCCGCCCAGATGGCACCTGGGAACAGCTCTTTCACGCAGTCGGTCATGTAAAAGTAGCTGCGCGGGGTGCCCGGCATGAGCTGTAACCCGTCGCCGAAGCGTCCAGAAAATTCCACCAGCAAGTAGCGCGGTGTCGGCAGGGTGCCGTCTTCCACCAGGGTGGCCACGTTGGTGAGAAACCCCGTGTCGAGGACCGCAGGCTCTGGCACGATGCCGCGCTCGCGACAGGCCAGAATGGTCTGGCGAATGTCCTCGTAGGAATTGGGAATCGCTAAGGTGTTGCGTGTGCCGTTTTTCAATGGCGAGTTAATGACGATGTTGCCGGTGTTCAAGGAAACCATGTCCACCGGCTCGGGCGTCTCGCGCAGATAGCGCAGCACTTGCTCGATAGAAGCGTCGGGCAGGCGTGCGGTGGTGTGATTGACGATGAGGTTTGTCCGCGCACGAATGAGGCGATCGGCTTCGGTGTACCACGCCGGGTCGTAGCTGGTGCCGCCGGTGGCCGTGCGTGCATGGATGTGGACAATCGACGCGCCAGCTTCGGCGCAGCGTTGCGCCTCGTCGGCAATTTCCTGTGGCGTCCAGGGCACGTGCTGGCTCTGCTCGCGTCCACGTCCGCCGTTCAAGCAGGCTTTGATAATGATCTTGTCCATATCAATATCCACCAAATCCCATGTCGGTAGCGGCTTGCGCCTCGGGGTCGGTACACACATTCACCAGCGCCGGCTTGCCGCTGGCAAAGGCGCGTTCGATAGCAGCGCGAATATCGTTGGGGTTCTCGACGAACTCGCCGTATCCGCCCAGGGCTTCCACCATTTTGTCGTAGCGTTGATGGCCCAGGTCGCGACCGATGTTGGCCGGGCCGATGTTGCCTGCCGACATCCGTCCGGTCTGGCGCGAGGTGAACCCGCCATTGTTGGATACGACCACTACGATGGCTAGCTTGTGGCGAATGGCGGTATCCATCTCCATGCCGTTCCAGCCGAAGGCTCCATCGCCGCTCAACACTACGACCGGCTTGTCTGGACGCGCGGCTTTGGCACCGATGCCAAACGGCACGCCGATGCCCATGCAACCGTGCGGCCCAGCATTGAGGCTGGTTCCAGCCTCGAACACAGGGATGGATTGCCGGGCGAAGTTGAGGATCTCATGGCCATCGACCACGAGAATCGTGTCGCGCGAGATGACTTCCCGCACTTCACGACACAGCCGCAGCGGATGAATCGGCACTTTGCTGGAGTGCAACACTTCCGCCGAACGCTCTTCGTTCGAGCGCTGCTTGGCGGCAAGCTGCGCCACCCAGGCGGTCTCTTGTCGTCCGTCCATTTTTCCAGCGGCTTCGGCGATCATCTGTTGGAGCACTAATTTGGCGTCGCCGACGATGCCGACTTCGACACCCCGATTATGGCCGATCTCTTTGCCATCAAGGTTGACGTTGATGAACTTTGCATCCGGCGAGAAGCGCGGGGCGCGGAGGAACGAAAGCATGGCGTTCGCCCGTGCGCCGATGACGAGGACAACGTCGGCTTCGCGGAAGGCCATGGAGCGGGCGGCAGGAAACGCCCGTGGATGATCTTCAGGAATCACCCCGCGCCCTTGTGGAGTAGTGAAGAACGGAATGCCGGTAGCGTTCACGAATTGTTGCAGGTCTGACGAAGCATCCGCCCACAACACGCCACTGCCGGTCACTAGCAGTGGGCGTTTCGCTCCAGCCAAGAGTTCGACCGCACGTCGGACGAGGGCCGGATCGCCAGCAGGGCGGGAGTCCACACGATACTGCGTCGGCCAGTAGAGTTTCTCATCATCCAGTTTGGCAGCGAGGATATCGCCGGGAAGATCCAGATAGACCGGACCCTTCTTGCCGTCCATAGCTTCGCGGAACGCCAGACTCACGAACTCAGGAATGCGCGAAGCAATATCCACGCGATAGGCGGCTTTGACGACTGGCTTCATCATTGCCACTTGGTCCATCTCCTGAAACGAGTCCAAAGTCGAGGCGCGCATCGGCGCAGAGCCACCAATCGCGATAATCGGCGAGGCATCGGCCCAAGCGTTGGCGAGGCCAGTGACGGCATTGGCTGTGCCAGGGCCAGAAGGCGTGATGCAAATCCCCGGCTTGCCGGTCACCCGCGCGTAGGCATGCGCCATCATGGCGGCGGCTTGCTCGTGCCGGACGTAAATCCCCTGCATACCCAGGTCGAGACACGCACCCGCCGTGCCGCTGGTTGGTCCACCCATCATAAAGAAGAAGGTATCGACCCCTTCATTCTTGAAACACTGTGCAATGACTTGATCGCCACGAATCGTACCCATGCTGACTGCCTCCTTTTGTTGTTGGCGAGACACGAGACCTCGCGCCCGTCTTGGCCTTCACGCCCATATCATCTTCCAGCGGTTTGGCACACCCCTCGTGGGGACACTACGCTGACACCAGCGTCCTCACGACTCGCGCCATCGGCTGTCGTTTCGAGGGCAAGAATATCGGTAGGAGTGACTTACCGCGCGGCCCGCCTGCAATGCCGCCTCACCCATGCTACAAACAAGCGCGAAGTGGCACAGGCCTTCCCCCTATGAAAACCGACAGTCTCTTCTATCGCTTGTTCCAGACCCTGCCCGACTTGCTCTTCGAGTTGATCGACCAAGTCCCGGCACAGGCCACCGCCTACCGTTTCACCTCCGTCGAACTCAAAGAAACCACCTTTCGCCTTGATGGCAGTAGTGTTAGCAGCACCGCAGGAAGCCGTGCCTGTCGCGCAGGCCGTAGTGGCGCGGGTGCGGCAAGCATCGGTTGACAAGGGACAGGGGGCAGCCATAGTAGAGCTGGTAGAGACCATCTTGGTGTACAAGCTTCCGCGGCTGACACGGCAGGAGATCCAGACCATGTTAGGACTGACTGACCTTGAGCTGAAACAGACGCAGTTTTATCAAGACGTGTTCGCGGAAGGCCGCCAAGAGGGCCGCCAAGAAGGTCACTTGGAAGGCCGCCGCCAAGAGGGCGTGACATTGATTTTGCGCCTCGTGCAACGCCGTTGCGGTGTTTTAACACCCGCCTTGAGAGCGCATGTGGAACGATTGTCGGTCCCTCAGCTCGAACTACTCGGTGAGGCATTGCTCGACTTCCGTAGTGTAACGGACCTCGAACAGTGGCTCGCCGCAAACGAGACACCGACTTTTGATTGACCCAATGTACTTGAGTCGTAAACAAAGCTCTCAGCGCTTCACCTTGCCGTGGATGCGTTCCACCGCACTTACGGCGTTGTTGGTGCTAGCGCTAGGAACCGAAAGTGGTAGCGAGTCTCTTCTCCCATCTGACGCGGCCCCCAAAACCTATCAAGGTCGGGTGATTGCCCCGCCCATGAGTTATCGTGGTGCGGGGTGGCTCGACCGGGCCGACCGTGATGCCGTGCAACAACCGGAGAAAGTGCTGGATGCTTTGCACATTCAATCCGGCAACACGGTTGCGGACATTGGCGCGGGCACCGGCTATTTCAGCCTGCGCTTAGCCAAGCGCGTTGGTCCGCAAGGCCGCGTCCTCGCCACCGACATCCAGCCACAAATGCTCGCCATCCTCAAAGACAACATGCGTGCCGCTGGCCTGAGCAATATCGAACTCGTGTTGTGTACGCCCACCGACGCCAAACTGCCGGAGAATAGTCTCGACCTCGCGCTGATGGTCGATGTCTATCACGAGTTGGAATACCCGGAAGAAACGTTGGCGCAGGTGCGCCGCGCCTTGAAGCCACAAGGGCGGCTCGTCTTGGTCGAGTATCGCGGCGAAGACCCCAACGTGCCGATTAAGCCGGACCACAAAACCACGCTGGCGCAGCTCCGTACGGAGATTGAGCCGTTGGGCTGGACGGTGCTCGAAGTGCTGGAGTTTCTTGAACAGCAGCGCATCGTCGTGTTCGGGAAGGAGGGATGAGGGCGCGGGTGCATAACAATTTCTTGGCAAAAGCCTTCTTAACCTCTCTCTGGATTCCCGCGTGCGCCGGAACGACGGCCCTGTCGCATTCGTCATTCCGGGCGAGCACTGCGAGACCCGGAATCCAGGAGCAAAACCCTGGATTCCCGCGTGCGCGGGAATGACCAAATTTCGCGCGTTCCGTCGTCATTCCCGCCCAACCCGCGATTTACTCTACGGACGCAGTTCGTAGAACGCTTGTGCCAAGTGCTCAATGGGTAGACGGCGTACGCGGGAGAACCCAGCTTGGTCGGCTAATTCCTGCACTTTGTTCTGCCCGATGGCCGTGCCGATGCCTTCACCACCATGAGCGAGCGACACGGTCATGCAGTGGAGCGTGCTCATCGAATACATCAGCGCACCTTGCCCGTTGAGGTTCTCGCTCAGCGTGTCGCCGGAGCGCGGCTCGACCATCATGTACACGCCGTCGTCGGCCAGCGCTCGACGAATGCCACGCAAGGCACCACGTGGGTCCACCATGTCGTGAATCGCATCAAACGATGAAATGAAGGCAAACTTGCGCGTTTCCGGCAGCTCGGTCGCCGAGACCCGCTGGAACTCGACGCGGTCGGCCACGCCTTTGCTGTGGGCATCAGTGCGGGCACGGTCAAGCGATTCTTCGCTGACATCAAACCCGTAGAAGCGCGAGTTGGGAAAGGCTTGCGCCATCAGGATACTCGGGTAGCCGCTGCCACAACCGATATCTGCGGCTTCCGCCCCGGCTTCCAAACGCTCCACGACATCAGGCATGGCAGGCAGCCAACGTTTCACCAGATGGAACTGGTATTGCGGTCGGTTGCCGCGATCAATCGCCGCGACATGCTCTTTGCCGTATTCTACAAACGGCACACCGCCGCCATGCACGAAAGATTCGGCGACACGTGGCGCGGCCCGCAGCATGACGATGGTGCTCTGCACCAATCCACCGAGAAAACTGGGGCTATTGTCATCGGCCAGCAGCGCGGCGTGCTCTTCGGGAAACGTAAAGCGCTCGCTGCCAGCGTCATACTCGACGATGCCGGCAGCAGCCATCGCCGACAGCCACTCACGGACATAGCGTTCCTGCAAGCCGGCTTTGGTGGCAACCTCTGCACTCGTGAGGCCGCCGGCACCTGCCATGGCTTTGAATAGTCCGACTTGGTCGCCGACATAGATCATGCCCGACAGCGCGGCACCGCTAACATGACCCATCAGTTGTTTGAGAAATTTTTCGCGTTTGGCTTTATCCACAGAGGGTCCTCCTTCTTTTGTCTTAGCCCGTGCCACAGTACCTGAAGAAAAGCAACGCCACAGGGTGGTTCTCGCGCTGGCAGGGGCATCGGTTATACTGCCAAGCCACCACGCTCGATAAAGGAGGAACTGCATGCCCACCATCGGCATTCTGTATCCCGGCGACATGGGTCACAATGTTGCGCGGGTTTTGCTCGAAGACGGCTTCTCAGTGGTGACCACGCTGGCTGGCCGCAGCGAACGTACCCGACGACTCGCCGCCAGCACGACGATTGAGGTGCTCGACTCACTGCGGCACGTGTGTGAACGCGCCGACCTTGTCATTTCGATCATTCCTCCCGCAGCAGCCATTGCCGTGGCTACCGACTTTGCTGCGGCGGCCGCACATCTCGCTCATCCGCCGCTGTACGTCGATGCCAACGCGATCTCGCCGATGACGACGCAAGAAGTCGGGGCCATCATCACGCAAGCCGGGATTCCTTATTTGGATGCGTGCATTATCGGCCCGGCACGCGATGTCCGAGGACGCTGCACTTTTCACGTGAGCGGACCTGATGCTCAACGCTTCGAGGAGTGCATTGGCACGTCGATCAAAACCCACCAACTAGGAGACCGCATCGGACAAGCCTCAGCGTTCAAGATTGCTTTTTCCGGCTTGAATAAAGGGCTGGCGGCGTTGCTTTTCGAACTGACAGCAGCAGGGAAGGAGTTCGGGTTTCTTGATGGTTTGCTCCAGACCTATACCGCGCTGCTGCCAGGAATCATGCAGGCGCTGGAATGGCTGGTGCCAACCTATCCGCTACATGCCGCGCGGCGTGCAGATGAAATGGCCGAGCTGGCCGACATGTTGGAGCATTACGGGTTCTCGTCCGTCATGGCGAGCGGGGCACGCGATACGCTGGCTGCCGTGGGGAAGCTGCGGCTGGCTGAGCGCCATCCTGAGCGCGGCGAGCAAGACTGGACCATGCGTGAAGTCATTGAAGCCATTGCCCGTGACGGTGCGTTACGGCGTTGAGCGACTCTCCGCCGCCCTTCCGTCACTTTCTTCCTTCGGCTAGGACAGGGGCAGCACAATCAATCGCAAGGAGGAACCCATGAAAGCCGTCATGTTTCACGAACTCGGAGGACCCGAAGTCCTCAAGGTCGGCGAAGCGCCCGTGCCGGAACCGCGTAAAGGTTGGGTGCGCATCAAAGTGCATGCGTCGGGCATCAACTTCGCTGACACCCTCTTCCGTCAAGGCCAATACCTGATGAAGCCGAATCTGCCGGACATCCCCGGGCTGGAAGCCGCTGGAGTGGTAGATGCCGTTGGCGAAGGCGTCACCCATCTCAAGCCAGGGATGCGCGTCACGGCCATCGGCACCAAAACCTACGCCGAGTATTGCACAGTGTCGGCGGCGCAAGTCATTCCGCTGCCGGACCACGTGGGCTACGAAGATGGCGTCGCGTTTCCCATTCAGACGCTCACGGCCTACCACATGCTGCATACCTCGCACACCACCACGCCAGGGCAAACGGTGGTGGTGCATTCCGCTGCGGGTGGCGTCGGGATTGTCGCCGTGCAGATTGCCAAGGCGGCTGGGGCACGGGTGATTGGCACGGTCTCAAGCAACAGTAAGTTCGATTTGGTGAAGCAGTATGGTGCTGACGAAGTCGTGAATTACGCCAGCACGGACTTTGCCGATGAGGTCATGAAACTCACTGACAACAAAGGTGCGGACTTGATTCTTGACGCGGTCGGCAAACCGACCTTAGAAAAAGGCTTGAAGTGCTTGGCACCGTTCGGCCATTTGATTCTGTACGGTCGCGCTGGCGGGATTCCTGATCCGGTGAACTTGATGTCGCTGTTCCAGAAATCGACCAAAGTCAGCGGCTTCGTGCTCTACACCGTGTCGTCGATGCCAGACAAACATCAGGCTGGCGTTGATAAGGCGTTTCAACTGATGAAAGAAGGCAAACTGAAAATGCTGATCGGCAAGAGCTACCCGATGGCCGAGGCACCAGAAGCGCATCGCCATATGGAATCGCGCGGATCGGTGGGGAAATTGGTATTGATTCCGTAATCCTGTCGTTCTTCCAAAGGTAGGGCGGCTCGCCGAGCCGCCCGGGTAGAACCTACACCTTCCCCTTCCACTGTGGCACGCGCCACTTTTTCGGACCAGCCCAGCGTTGGGTTTTCAGATCGACTTTGCCGTGACGATTAAACTCAATGCCTTCGTTCTCCAAGAGCCAGCGCTGCTCCTCGACGCGGATAACATCGCCACGAAAGCTGATGCCGCCGGAGGCGTTGATGACCCGCTGCCAGGGAATTGTGCCCACTAACTGCGGCGGCAAATGACGTAACGCCGTGCCGACGGCACGCGCGGCGCGGGGTGCGCCGAGTAATGCGGCCACCTGTCCATAAGTCACGACTGTGCCTTTCGGTACTTGCGCGACCAGTCGATAGACATAAGCAAAGAAACGCGGCTGTTGCGCCGCCGCAGTGGCTTTCGCTCGGAGGCCACGCGGCGAAACGAGTGTGTGGCGAGCCATACAAAGAGGTGGAGATTATTCTTCGTCGAGCTGACGCATCAGCCCAAGTGCATCCCAGGTAAACCACGCTTCGACAATCTGACCGTTTGCCACCCGGTAGACTGCGATGCCCATCACCGTAGCTTTCTTGCCCGAGGCGGGAATGCCCATGAAGTCGCCTTCTTGTTCACCACGGAACGTCCAGCGGCACACGACTGTATCGTCCTCTGCAATCACGTCCTCGACGGTGAAATGCACGTTGGGAAACGCACGGCGCACGCTGGTGACAATCTGCCGCACATCTTCCGGGCCACCGCCGAGTTCGTACCCGGCGGGATAATGGCTGACATACGAGGGAGAGATCAGTGTATCGATGAGGGCCAGATTGCCAGCGCTCAAGACTTCCTCGAAATACCGGCGCACGAGCATTTTATTGGCGGTCATCATAACAGTCCCCTTTCCGTCGCTTGCATGGTCAAATGAGTTCGTGTTCTTCCTCAGCCTCTCCCGGCTTTGTTGCCGACGTGGCGCGAGGAACAAACTTCGAGATCGTAGTCGCCCCAACCCATTGGCCGTCCGGTGTTGCAGCAATGATGGTGATGCGCACCATCTCACTGCGCCCTTGTGGGTTGGGTAGCAAGTTCGCGTGCAGTACCCCATCTTCCGGCAGGGAAGTGACGATGTCGGGAGGCGGAAGAATGGCTGGGTCTTCGGCGTAGTTCCCCACCATCACTTGATAATCCACATTGCGCTCGCGCGGGACGGTCACGGTGACAGGATACGCAAGATTGGTGGGCAAATGCTCCGGAACCTCAAGCTTGGCATTGGGCGGTTGCTGACCGAAACGACCTTCGCGATAGGTGGAGAGGCGTTCGTCGGTATAAATTTTCCAGCCCTGTTCTTCTTTGCGCAAGAAGTGGCGCAGCACGTCGGTTACCACCACTTCGCCTTCTCCCAAATCGCGGAACCGGTCGTTGTAGCGGAGACGCAGTTGGGTACGGAGCTGCGCCTCGGTCGCGGTGACTTTCTCGAACGTGGTCTGCTCCACTTGGAGTGTGACGTGATTCTCTTTGAGTCGCGCAAACACGTCGCGCACATTGTCCCGGTCACGTCTCGTGCCACTGACGAAATCCTTGGCATAGGCACTCAAGATGCTGGGGATATCGAGGGTCTCTACTGCGGGGATGAGCGTGTTGACCGTTTCTTGGAGATCGTCAGGAATGGTTACGTCTGGCTGCTCAGATGAGGAGGCGACTCGTGCAGTCGGCTGAGAGCGCTGGCAACTGACCAGAAAAACACACCCGAGGAGGAGGGCCGCTGTTACTGGGACCAAGGTGATGTTGTGCTTCATGGTGGTTGATATCAAAGCACGAACTTTCCTCGGCGGCAAACGTCTCCCTGGGACGAGGCGCATAACGATTTCTTGGCAAAAGCCTTCTCAAACTCTCCCTGGATTCCGGCTTGCGCCGGAATGACGGCCCTGCCGCATTCGTCATTCCGGGCAAGGCCGCAGGCCGCGACCCGGAATCCAGGATTTTGTTATGCATCCCCTGGGACGAGGGGCACGGCGCACCGCGCCCCGGGGACTCTTGTTACAAACGCGCTTGGCTTCAAGGCATATGAACAAACTCGAGCTTGATACCGTCCGGGTCGGCAAAGAAGACCGCGTAGTAGCCGGGGACGTAGTCGTACTCGCGCGGTGGGTCGAGAATCGTGCCGCCGTTGGCGACGATGCCTTGGGCGAGTTCGTCGATCTGTGCGCGATTATCTGCACGAAAAGCGATTTCGCACAGCCCGACGCGATCTTTGTGAAAAGTGTCACTGGCGAATTGCGCCCCGGCTTGCTTGATCCAGAAACTGCCCGAGTCCGCCGCCCACCCCCGTGTTACGCCATAGTCATGCATCTGCGGATAGCCAATCTTCGGCATCAGCCACGCATAAAACTGACACGCCTGTTCGTAGCGGTTGACGGCGATAATGGTGTGGTCAATACGTCCTGCCATAACGTCCTCCTATAGAAATGAGAGATTTACGAAAAAAGTTGAAGATCCGGATGACACACGTCGCATGGCCGATAGCCCATCGCTTCGGCACGTGTACGTGAAGCAATGAAAGCACGATCTCCAGCCGACTGTTCTTTCAACGTGGTGCAGCGCGGCAGACAAAAATACCGGTCGCGCCGCCAGCCGATGTACATCTGCCCTCGGGCAATGGCGAGTCCTTTGTCGGTGGCAACGACAGGGATCCCTTCCAGTTCCAGAATTTTTTTCTTGATGTCGACCAGATTACCGGCATAGCCGGTCAGCGCGCCGTCGCTGCCGATGACGCGGTGACAGGGAATGTGGATGGGCACGGGATTATGACGCAATGCTTGAGCAACAGCGCGGACAGCTTTCGACTGGCCGATAGTGTCGGCAATGGCTTGGTACGTCACCACCGTACCGTAGGGCACTTCCGCCGTGGCATGCAGCACTGTCCGCTGAAAGTCGCTGCGCATAAACACGTCATCGACGTGCCAGGCGAGGTCCTGCGTCTGGCCATCGAAATAGCCTTCGAGTTGTCCGATCAAGGTTTGCACCTCTAATCCGCCGTTTTCAAGCGTGAACTCGTTCCACCGCTGTGTGGGGACGACGGTCTGCTCGTCGGGTCGCACGAACTCGACGAGGGCAACACCTTTCGCTGTTCGTCCGATCCGCAAATCGCCTACCGGCGAATGCCAGATTTCCACTTGCAGTCGTGGGCGCGTATGCAGGGCTAACTGGGCATCCAACCGTTGGCGTGCTTGTGGAAGGCCGCGCTGAGCATTGTCGGTTGCCGCCAAGGTATGCAGATGCGTTTGCAGGCCGCGATAGCGTTCAACCAACGTCCGACACGAAGCACAACTAGCAAGGTGCGCAGCCACTTGCTGGCTCAGTGCAGGGGTCGTTTCTGCCAAAGTCTCCGCGATCAAGAGATCTTCGGTAAACCCGCAGGGAAGGGAATGGGCATGTATAGTGGGCATGATGTTATCCTCTTTGTTCCCGAGCATCGGTGCCATCCAAGACGAGGCGCAACTTGCGTAGCGCCTGATAGACGTGAGCACGGGCACTCTCCTGTGAACATCCGAGATGGGTAGCGATGGTAGCATATTCGAGACCTTCAAACTGTCGCTGGGTGAAGGCCACACGCTGATGAAAAGGCAGTGCGGCGATGGCAGTTTGCAAGGTACGTGCAATGTCTCGCGAGATCATAAGTCCCTCCGTATCGGCATTGTCTTTTGGTTCTGGGATTTCATCATCTGCCCTCTTTCCTACAGGTTCGAGCATAACGCGCCTGCGGCGTTGGCGATCACGGATGTAATTCTTCGTAAGGTTAATGGCGATACGCATGAGCCAGGCGCACACGTCGGCATCCGCTGGCAAGGCGGCATAGGCACGATGCGCACGTAAGAACGTATCTTGAAAAAGGTCTTGCGCATCGTGGACGTTGCCGGTGAAGCGTAGCAGGTAGCGATAGACGACATGCTGATGCAACGTCACGATGTCTGCGAACACTTGCCGTTCTTCTTGTTGTTGAGCCACGTGTATTGCCGTCACTGTAGAAGAAAGACACCAGACCGAGCGTTATGTGAAAAGGAGGGGGGGCAACTCGCTTATCATTACGATGGTGTTTGAGATTCTTCGCCTGCGCGAGGCTTCGGCTCGGAATGACATACCTGCCGCGTCGCTACTATCATTTTTCACATTGCGCCCTTCGGACTCGGGCAGTATACTCCCCGATCATGGGAAGAGTCTTTATAGCTATCGCCTCCGCAGTCCTGACAGTCTGGGGACTCATCACGTTGTTTACCCCACGGCCCACGCCCAAAGCGACCGAATTCTTCCCACTCGCGCTCCACAACTCGTGGACCCACCTCGTGACGTTCTCGGGGGATTACATCTATTACATGACCGAGACCGTCATTCAGGACGACCTGCCACTGCTTGACAGCACTTCCTATGTCGTCGTGGAACAATACGAGCCGCTGACCGCCGCCTCCCCAGACGCGCAGAGCACGGTCGCTTATTTTCGTAAAGATGGATTCTTGCACCGCTATCCCTGGCTCGATTCCGACGGAACGAAGGTCTGGGACACAAAGCTTGGCGAAGGGGCCGAGCAGATTCTTCCGAGCCCGTATCGCGGCGCGGCGACGTGGCAGGTCGGCTTGCAAACGAATGCGTGGCCAGCAAATGGCGGGCAAACCATGACCGCTTCGGCTCATGCCTGGATTGATCCAGTAGAAGTCCGCGTGCCGGCGGGCGTCTTTCACAACTGTCTGCGCGTGGAAACCGTCTCGGCCAACCAATATGTCGATGACAGAAACAACGCCAAAGGCTACCGGATGCATCACACAGAATGGTACGCCGAAGGTGTCGGGCTTGTGCGCGCCATCAGTCATGAAGGCGAAGGCACGCCGATTAAAAGCCTGACCGAGTTGGTGTGGTCCAACCTACAGAAGTAGGCTGGGTGCTGGGCTGGTTTCTCCCAAAGAAGCCGAGAGCACGGTTCTGGTGCTGCAAGAGAGGACCGGCTATGGTCCATCCGACTTTGACAAGGGAGGAGAGCGCAACGCCATGACGGATGCCAACACCGATGTTTTCCATATTATGTCTACCTGCCGTAGCATGCGACGGCTCAAACCCGATCCCGTCCCTGAAGAGTTGATCTATCAAATCCTTGATGCGGGAATTCACGCTCCCAGCGGCGGCGGCGTGCAAGCGTGGCGGTTTGTGGTCGTCACCGATCCAGAGATTAAAATGCAGATCGCCGAAGTCTATCGGCGTGGCTGGCGCATCGCCGAGCGGCAGTATCTCGAAGCAGGAGCTGAACTTGACGGCAACATGCGTGCGGCCGCGTATTTAGCCGAACATTTACACGAAGCCCCGGTGCACATGTTTGCCTGCTTGCGTGCGCGCAAGATTCATCAACAACGGCTCGCCGGGCCCAATGCCGTGAACTTCGCCCGCATTATGGGTGGCAGCATTTATCCTGCCGTGCAGAATATGCTCCTCGCCTGCCGCGCCCTCGGGCTTGGTGCGACTTTGACGAGCGTGACCTGCCAATATGAAGCAGAAATACGGACGATTCTTAGTCTTCCCGACTTCCTCTCCACCTATGCGCTGCTGCCGATCGGTTACCCTGTGGGCAAGTTCGGTCCAGTGACACGGACACCAGTCGAGCAGGTGACTTGGTTCAACCAGTACGGCACGCCGTTTCCCAAGCCCGGTACGAGTGAGTGACTATGCGGAGACGGTCTCTGACCCGTCTCCGTGGGCGTACTGCGATGCCTACGTCGCTGACTTCACCTCGGGAAAGAGGTCGCGTTGAGGCGCATGGGCACGCTTCCACACCATCACATTCCGAGTGTATTGCACCACCAGCGTGCCGTCTTGCTTGTAGCCACGGGTATGCACCTTGATGATACCCCATTGCGGTTTCGACTTGGACTCACGTTTTTCGAGAACCTCGGACTCGGAGTAGAGCGTATCGCCGGCATACACCGGATTGGGCAACGTCACGTTATCCCAGCCCAAGTTAAAACCGTTCTCGCTCACGTCGGCAACGCCCAGCCCGGCGACAATAGCGAGCGTCAGACCACTATTGATGAGACACTGGCCGAACTCTGTCTGCTTGCCATACACGGTGTTGAAATGGATTTGGTTGGTGTTGCAGGTCAGCAAGGTAAACCAGATATTATCGTTCTCGGTCACTGTACGCCCGAGACGGCAACGGTAGATATCACCGACAACAAAATCTTCGTAAAAGCGTCCTTCCCATCCAGTTTGTATCGCCATGAATTGAGCCCTCCTTCACAGAAATTGTGACGCGCACTCTACCACACAAGCAGCACAGGCGAGAACGGCTGGCGGCCTTGATCGCTGGAAGGGTCCCCGGTATGGTGCGCGGGTTTCTCGGCGGAAGACGCTGCAGAAAACAAGGCCGCGCGAATGTGGGCTACGGTAGTATGGGAAAGGACGGTGTAGGATGCGCAGGTGGAGCAGGACGGCCAGCGCGGCCCTTGTGGGATTCTTACTCGGGGTAGCGAGCGTCTCTTTTCCGGCACATGGCAGCGAACTGGTTCCGCCAGCCGCCAGCGCCCAAGAAATCTCGCTGGCTGGAAATGTCGTTGCGCTTCCTCTCAATGGGGTCAGCGCTCTCTTTCACAATCCTGCCCAATTAACGTTGCTCCCCAACTCTGCCACGACGAGTATCTTGGCAATTCGCTACCATCCTGGCTACGCCAACACTCAGGGGTACGATGAGACCAGCCGTGAAATGCCGGTGGCTCCCAGCTTTGCCTATGTCACCGACCGTTGGGCACCATTTCATGTTGGCATCGGTGCCTACGGCTCGCTGGGCTTTGCCTATAATCTTCCCGCCGACCCGGCGCGAGGCATCCTCAATAACCTCTACACCGACCTTGCTGTCCTCTCGTTGGCTCCATCCGTGGCCTATTCGCTCACGCCGGAGTTGCATGTCGGGGTGGGGATTAACCCGTCGTATGGCCGCTTGCGCCTCAAGAGCCCGACACCCGTTGGTCGGCTGGACGTAGATGTGCGTGGCCCAGGAATTTTTGGCACGCTGGGCATTCTCTACACGCCAACTCCGAAGTTGAGCCTAGGTTTGGGATATAAGACTCCAGGCACCATTTTTATGTTCGGGAATGCCCGCGTCGCCGGGCGTGGCGATAACGTGAAAGTGGATTTTCAATTTCCGCAGACCTTGGAGTTCGGTGCCGCCTATCGTGTCACGAAACGCTTGACCGTCGTTGCTCAAGCTCGCTGGGCGGAGTTCTCGGCCTTCGAGGACACGTCGCTGAAATTCGATCATCGCAAATTCCTCAACCGAGGAGCGGTTGAAGATGCGAAGGATCGCTTTCGTTTAGGCGCGGGAGTGCAGTTTGTCTTATTTCCTGGGGTGACGTTCCAAACAGGTTTTTCCTGGGAGCGCTGGGCGATTAAGTCCTCGTCGCTGGCACCAACGCTACCAGACTTTACCGAGTCGTATTTGTTTCCGGCTGGCCTCACTATCGAGCATGGGCCATGGGAAGTACACGTGGCGGCTGGCCAAAGTCACGTGGAGGATCGCCACGTCAAGCAAAGTCAGAACCCTGCTTTTCCGGGTCGTTATTCCTTGGACCAAGCGATCTTCGCCGTTCAGGTGACGCGGCTCTTCGGGGGAAGCGAGGAAACCGCAGCACCTTGATCAGCGGCACGGTCCTCGCTTAACGAGCACGGAACAGGATTACTTTGCAGCCAACGTGGCGAACCGGTTACCGCCATCGGCACGGCGCAGTAAAAGCAAGAGCGGGGCATCGGTCGCGGCTTTCCCGAGTTCTTTTTTGAGGTCGGTAACGGTCGCCACCGCCTTCTTGTTGACCTCTAAGACCACGTCACCGGGTTGCACGCCAGCTTCGGCTGCCGGGCTTTCGGGCTGGACGTTGCCAACCATCACACCTTCGCTAGTTTTGAGACCCATCTGTTCACGCTCTTCAGGTTTGAGATCGCGCAGCGCGAGACCCCATTTCCCTTTTTGCTCGCCTGTCTCCTCTTCCGCTTTGGCAACCTCGTCATCCTTGAGTTTGGCGATGGTGACACTAATCGTTTTCGCTGTGCCGTTACGCAAGACGTCCACCGGCACAGTTTTATCAACTGGAGTCGCAGCGACAATACTCGGTAACGAGGTCGAATCTTGCACGTCCTTACCATTGAACCGTACGATCACATCACCACGTTCGATGCCACCTTTTGCCGCCGGGCTGTCTTCCGTCACTTCTGCCACAAGCGCACCACGGGCCTCTTCCGTTCCGAGGGATTTGGCCAGCTCAGGCGTCATCTTCTGAATGGCAACGCCTAACCAACCACGGGTAACGGTTCCGCTGGTTTCCAGTTCCGGTAGCAATTGCTTGGCGAGATTAACGGGAATGGCGAAGCCGATACCGATGTTCCCACCGCCACGGCTGAAGATCGCGCTGTTGATGCCAACGACCTCGCCACGCTCGTTGAACAGCGGGCCGCCAGAGTTGCCGGGGTTAATGGACGCATCGGTTTGGATGAAATCGTCATACGGGCCAGCGCCGATGACGCGCCCTTTCGCACTCACAATCCCAGCCGTCACAGTGTTGCTGAGTCCAAAAGGATTCCCGATGGCCATAACCCAGTCGCCCACTTGAAGATTTTCGGAATCACCGAGTTTTGCAACCGGCAACGTGCCTTTCGGCTCGATTTTCAGCACCGCCAAATCTGTTTTGGGATCGCGGCCCAGCACTTTCGCCGGGTATTCCTGTTTATCGGTCAACGTGACGGTAATCTCTTTCGCATCTTCGACCACGTGATTGTTAGTCAGAATCACGCCGTCCTGACGAATAATGAAGCCCGACCCCGAGCCTTGGCGGCGTCCGCCTCCCGGAGGTGTCGGCGGGCGGAACGGAAACGGCGACTCGTCGCCAAAAGGACTCGGAGGAAACCCAAACCCCGGGCCGGGCTGCCCGGCCTTCTCGACGACTGCGGCCTTGATAAATACGACTGACGGGGAGGCTTGCGCAGCCAAGCTGGCAAACGACGGCAAGGCTCGCCCCGACGGGGTCGCAACCACTGCCGTTTTGGCTTCATCAGGATTAGCTTGTACTTGATCCACGTGCGTCACGCGGCCGAACGTGAACCCGCCAATCGCGAGAGCTGCGGCTGCGGCTCCCGTCAGTGCTTTTTTCGTTGTGCTCATCATCTTTCTCCTCCTATCTGTTCAGGTCTACTGTTCTTTATACGAATGAACATAGCGCATCATTGTGAGAAGCCGATGAGAAGGAGATGAGAAAATTTTAATGGAGAGCCCCATCAATTTTCCCAATAAGAGGCAGTTGTGTAGCAGTTAAGGATTTCCCCTCTCCTCTGTCCCCGCCCCTCTTGGCAGTGTTGCATCAGAAAAGGTACACTTTCATCATGAGCGACGGGCTGCGGTTGCGTGTGGTGTTTTTCGCGACGGAAACGGGCAGGGAGCCCGTGCGGGAGTGGATTAAGTCTCTTCCTCACGAAGAACAACATGTCATTGGCTCCGACCTGCTCGCAGTTCAGTATCTCTGGCCTATCGGGATGCCGCTTGTCCGTAAATTGGAGGAAGATGTATGGGAAGTCCGCTCAACGCTCGGCAATCGGATAGCACGAGTCCTGTTCACAGTGTCCGGCACACGGCTCGTGCCGTTGCACGGGTTCATCAAACAATCGCAAAAGACACCCCTGGCCGATCTCAACCTCGCCAGACGACGGCTACGCGAGCTGAAGAGGAGCATGGGTTGAATCCTGTCCATCTTGGCAGTGATTTTGAAGACTTTCTGAAAGAAGAAGGACTCTTTGAAGAAGTCCAAGCCTTGGCCATCAAGAAAGTCATCGCCTATAAGCTCCTGGCCCTCCTTCGGCAGAGGCGTCTGCCGAAGGACACCCTAGCCAAACGGATGAAAACCAGTCGAGCGTCTTTAGATCGGCTCCTCGATCCCGATAATCCGTCCGTCACGTTATCGACCTTGAGCAAAGCGGCGACGGCCTTGGGGTGTACTTTGCACATTGAATTGACACCAGTGTCACCTTCGACATAGCTGCGTTGACCGTGGAGCACCTCCTGAATCCTCGCATCATTACTTTTCTCACCGACTTCGGCACCCGTGACGCTTTCGTTGGTATCATGAAAGGTGTCATCCTCGAGATATGTCCGACCGCCTCGCTTGTCGATCTCTCCCACGAGGTGCCTCCGCAGCATATTCTCTCCGGGGCGCTACTGCTGCGTAGTGCCGTGCCCTATTTTCCTTCAGGAACGATCCATGTGGTGGTGATTGATCCCGGTGTAGGGAGCAGCCGTCGCGCCCTGGTCGTAGAGACCCGTCAGGCGTACTTCGTTGGTCCGGATAATGGCGTGTTAAGCCTTGCTGTCCCTGAGTCTGACGTCGTCCGCGTCATCCATCTCACCAATGAACAGTATTTCCTTCCACAGCGCAGCCAGACGTTTCACGGCCGCGATGTATTTGCTCCAGTCGCTGCGCACCTCGCCCGAGGGGTTGCAATCGAGCAGCTAGGCGTTGAAGTTCCGACGATGGAGCGGCTCTCTTTACCACCGGTTCGCCAGCAGATGCACGGCCTTGCTGGCTGCATCATTCACATCGACCATTTCGGCAATGCCATCACCAACATTGCCGAGGCCGACCTCCGCCCCTTTCCACGCGCAGCCCTTTTGGCTAGCATTGGCACCGTGCGCATCTGCGGGGTTGTTGCTTCCTATGCCAGCGTCGCAATTGGCGCTCCTGCCCTAATTGTGAATAGTTGGGGCCTCGTAGAAATCGCAGTACGCAACGGCTCAGCCGCACAGTGTTTCGGGCTTCAATTAGGACAGCCAATTTTTCTGACTACACACTAGGACACCTATGTCGCTCCCCATGCCCCCAGACCCTTTCGACTCGCAGGATTCTTCCATTATTGGTTATCAGCCACCGGCCGTGGTCCAAGACTCTGTGGCACCGCGACAGCTTCCAGTGCTCCACCTTGTCCTTTTTATTGCGACGCTCATCACCACCTCCCTGGCTGGTGCATTTCAACAAGGTGCGAACCCTTTCTCTGACCCACAGACAATCGTGCAAGGCTTGCCTTTTGCCATCACGCTGATGTCGATTCTCTTGTTTCATGAGATGGGGCACTATTTGCTGGCGCGTCATCATGGTGTCCCTGCCAGCCTGCCTTACTTCATTCCCGGTCCGCCCTGGCTCGTCGGGACGTTCGGTGCCTTCATCCGTATGCAATCTCCGCCGGTCAATCGCCAAGCGCTTTTCGATGTCGGTGCCGCTGGGCCGTGGGCAGGTGCACTGCTCGCTATCCCTGCGGTCATGATCGGCCTTGCCTTGTCAGAAGTACGGCCACTCAATCCCTTCGAGGACGGTGGCTTGGTGCTGGGCGACTCGTTTCTGTTCTCGGCGTTGACACATTTAGTGTTGCAGGTATCTGCCGACGATGTCACAGTCGTGCTGCACCCGATTGCTCTTGCTGGCTGGTTTGGATTGTTCGTGACGTTTTTGAATCTTTTGCCAGTCGGGCAGCTTGATGGCGGGCACGTCACCTATTCGCTTTTTGGTCCATCACATCGTTGGATCTCGCGCCTAGCACTGGTGGGGATTCTTTTCCTCGGGTTCCAAGGCTGGACCGGATGGTTTTTCTGGGTAGTCTTCCTTGCGTTGGTGGGGTTGGACCATCCACCGACACAAGACCTGTGGTCGCCGCTCGACACCCGCCGCCGCGTGTATGCGTGGTGTACCATCGGGCTATTCGTACTGACCTTCATACCTGTGCCGATCAGCATTACCGATCACTTTGAGGTTCCCGAAGGCGAAATGACGGATGTCGCGTATCGCGATTCGCAAATGCCCCCTCTTCACCCTTTTACGATTGTGTATCGACCATGAGTCAGCGGTTATCCTGGGACCAATATTTTCTGACCATCACGCGACAAGTCGCGGAACGGTCCACCTGCAATCGCGCGAAAGTCGGGGCCGTGATCGTGCGGGAGAAAAACATCTTGGCCACGGGGTATAATGGTTCCCCGGCGGGCTTGCCACACTGCACCGAGGTCGGATGTCTGATTTATCAATCCAAGACCCCCAGCGGCGAGACCGAAGAAAACTGCTACCGCACAATCCACGCGGAAATTAACGCTATTGCCCAAGCCGCTAAGAACGGGGTGAGCATTCGCGACGCTGCGATTTATGTCACCCACACCCCCTGCATCCACTGCATGAAAGTGCTGATCAACACCGGCATCAAGCACATCTTCTACGAGAAGGAATACAAACTGTACACGGTGAAAGAGCTGCTCGGGTCGGCAGAGGTGACACTAGAGAAGGTGGGGCTGTGACATTGCAAAGATCCCACTTTTACGCCCTTATAGGCGAGTGACCAAGCGATACCCGCCACTTTCTTCTCGTAACTCACCTTACGCGGGGTGCGGTAAGGAGGTGAGGTGACGCAAAGTAGAGAACGCGGAGTGGAGGGCGTTGAGATAGAGCTTGGACTTCAGTGCAAAATGATTGAGCTTGGTTCCCATTTTCAAGCGCTCCAATTTGATAAAGCCGCCCTGTGCGGCGAAGAAATGATTGGGTTGGGTGGTGACGGTTTGGGTCGGCGACTTGGCCAACGAGACGTTCTGTTTGAGCGACTTATGATAACATTCCACTTGCCACCGTTCATGGTAGGTCGTGGTCAGCTCCGCGAACGACACGGTGGTATCACTGGAGACCAGATAACGAAGGCCGAGGCTACGGTCTTCGTTTGTGAAGACTTGGTTCACCAGGACGAGTGGGAAGTCCACTCCTTCCAGAT
>SYOC01000110.1 GCA_005804965.1 Pseudomonadota bacterium | reverse complement strand
GTAATGCCGTCGTTTTTGTCGGCCGGGTAGGCTGTCGTCTGTCCCGACGCCGGGAACTGGGAAGGCGGAGAGGGCGGGCAGAGCGGCAGATCTCCCGTCTTAATTGCTTTCGCGATGTCTTCGACGCAAGTATCGACAAGGCCCTCAATCTCGTCCACATCCCCTGTCACCGGACAGGCACCGTGCGCTATCGCCGCCGCTGCTTCGGCCGTGGCAAAGGCGCGGATGAATACGTTCTCACACTTCACCGGGTTCGACGGTTTGCCGAGAATAGCCTTGGCTTCTTCCTTGGCTAGGCAATCGGCCTTCTTGCCAGCGGCTTTGAGTTTGGCCACTTCACACGCGGTCTCCGGGTCTGGAGGAGCGGCATTAACCACGCTGCCGGTCAGCAGCAGACTGCACGCGCTCACCGCGAGCGCATTCAGAAAAACTCGGGGGGGGAAGAAAATGAGTGAAGATCATGAACACGGTCCTCCTTTGAACAAGATTGGTGAAGAGTATCAATTTCGTTCACTAAGACAAGGGACAAGGTAATTGGGAGTGCGGCGGCTTGACGCCGCTATATTTGTGCGCGGAGCGCGGGGAATACCACCGCAGGTTGTCGTCAGCGAAAGCGCCCCTGTTAGCGGCGCACTCCAAAGAAAAAATCCCCCCAACTCTTGCCTTTTTTCTTCGCTAATGGTCTATAGAAGGGAATAAATTTCAACGGGATGGATGCCGGGGTCCCGAACGGTCCTTACCATTCATCTAACGAAGGAGGGAACCACTCATGGCGGATATGGATCTCCACATTAAAGGTGGCACGGTTGTCGACGGCACCCGCGCCCCACGTCGCCAAGCCGATATCTGGGTCAAAGATGGTAAGATCGCGCAGGTTGGCGGCAAAGCCTCGGGCTTCGCCAAACGCACGATTGACGCGACTGGCCTGATTGTCGCCCCAGGCTTTGTCGATTTACACACCCACTACGACGCTCAGATTCGCTGGGACCCGTACTGCACGATCTCTGGCTGGCACGGCGTCACCTCGGTCGTCCTCGGCAACTGCGGTTTCGGCTTTGCTCCGGTCAAGCCTGATTTCCGCGAGCGCTCCATGCTCACGATGACTCGGACAGAAGCCATTCCCTACGACGCCATGAAGGTCGGCATGAACTGGGACTGGGAAACCATTCCCCAATATCTCGATTCCCTCGACCGCACGACCCTGGGGATCAACTGCATCCAATACATGCCGACGGCCTCGCTCATGACCTATGTGATGGGGCTGGAAGCTGCCAAGAATCGTCCGGCCAACGACGCCGAACGCCAAGAGATGCAGCGCCTCTTGTCCGAAGGCATGGACGCTGGGCTGTGTGGCTTCTCCATTCAGCGCCTTGGCCCAGATTCGACCCAGGCCGACTACGATGGCTCGCCAATGGTGACGGACACCATGATCGACGAAGACATCCTCAACTTGGCGCGCGTGCTCCGCGCTCGTAACGACGGCTTCATCCAGATCACGCAATCCACCGGCACAATTAAATCCGACCTCATCTTTCTTGAAAAACTCGCTGAGGTTGCCCAACGCCCGATCCTCCACAATGCCATCGTGCCCACCCGCAAAGACCCGAAAGTCCATCGACGCAGCTTAGCGTGGTTGGAGCGCGTCCGCGCCAAAGGTTTGCCGATCTACGGCCAAGCCGGCACCGTGCGCACAGGCTTCGCATTCACCCTGGAACACTGGAACCTCTACGACGCCAGCCCGGCGTGGCGCGAACTCACCACCGGCTCCAAGAAAGAAAAGCTCGCCAAAATGCGTAACCCGGCACTGCGCGAGGCCGTCAAACGTGAAGCCGAAGACGCCGACAAACGCCTGCAAGTCATTCAGGCTGGCGTAGGCGGTTCCATTCCAAGCCTCATCGTGCAGAGCGACGGCGGCAAGCCTGAGTTGGAAAAGTACCTCGGCAAATCTCTCGGTCAGATTGCCCAGGAAGAAAACAAGACGCCCATCGACGTCATGCTCGACCTGTCAATGGCTGGCGACTTGAACGTCGAATTCCTTGGCCCCAACAAAGGCTTCAACGGACAGTTCATGGCTGAGATCATCAACGACTCCGACTACACCCTCCCTGGTGTGTCGGACGGTGGTGCCCATACCAAGTTCTTCACTGGCGGCGCATTCACTACGGACTTCCTCAGTTGGCTGGTGCGCGACGAACAGCGCATTACCTTAGAAGAAGCCCATTACCGACTGTCTGCCCTTCCTGCCAAAGCTGCCGGCTTCCAAGAGCGCGGCGCACTGCGCGAAGGCTGGGCCGCAGATATCGTCGCCTACGACTTGAATGGCTTGGGCATTGAGCCCGACTGGATCGGCGAAGTTGTCCATGACTTCCCGGGCGGCGAATGGCGCCGGATTCAACGCGCCAAGGGCTATCATGCCATCGTCGTCAATGGCGAAGTCACTTTCCAAGACGGCAAATGCACGGGCGCAACCCCTG
The DNA here is from genome assembly GCA_005804965.1 of Pseudomonadota bacterium. Lineage (GTDB taxonomy): Bacteria > Desulfobacterota > Binatia > Bin18 > Bin18 > SYOC01. Next base: position 1,543 of record SYOC01000110.1, on the reverse strand, counting down.
GCAAGCTGCTCCGCCACGGACGCAGCTAACTGCTAACAGGGAATAACGTTAAGCGCGTTGCGCACTGCACAGTCCCCCCGGACGCTCCTCTCTTTTACTGAGGGGGTCACCAGCGCCGGGGGGATTTTTGTTTCTACCCAAAGGGAGGTCTCTTATGAGTAGCCATGGACATCTGACAGCAGCAGCGATCCGTTCAGGTTTGTCTCATCCCATTGTCGACGCCGATGGCCACTGGGTCGAGTTTGGCCCGGTCATTCGCGAACACTTGCGTAAAATTGGCGGTGACCTCGCCGTCAACGGTTTTGGTTGGTTCGGCTCGCGGGTGTTGAAGCATCTGAATATGTCCGTTGCCGAGCGGGAGGAGCAGCGTCTCGCTCAAGAAGCTTTTTGGGCGCTGCCGACGAAAAACACCCGTGATCGCGCCACCGCCATGATGCCGCGCTTGTTGTATCAACGCATGGACGAACTTGGGCTTGATTTTTCCGTGCTCTATCCCACGGTCGGGCTGGGCATCGCCCAAATCCCTGACGACGAGATGCGTCGCGCGACCTGCCGGGCGTTTAATACCTACACGGCGGATCTCTTTCGTCCGTTTGCTGATCGGATGACTCCAGCGGCAGTCATCCCTATGCATACCCCAGAAGAAGCCATCGCCGAACTAGAACATGTTACCAAGCAGCTTGGTTTCAAAGTCGTCATGCTGTGGAGTATGGTTCGTCGCCCTATTCCAGCGCACCAAGCCAAGCATCAAGAAATGAACCAGATTGCCATTTGGTTCGATACACTCGGCCTCGATAGCCAGCACAACTACGACCCGGTCTGGGCGAAATGTGCTGAACTTGGCGTCTCCCCCACGTTCCACACCGGCTCGCGCGGCTATGGATTACGCCTCTCCCCAACGAACTTTACTTTCAACCATATTGGCCATTTTGCCGTCGCCCACGAGGCGGTCTGCAAAGCCCTCTTTCTTGGTGGTGTCACGCGACGCTTTCCCCAGGTCAAGTTCGGCTTTCTCGAAGGCGGCGTCGGTTGGGCGTGTCAGCTCTACGCTGATTTAATTGGTCACTGGGAAAAGCGCCACCTGGAAGCGTTGGAAGAGGTCAACCCCAAGAATCTGGATCGTGCCCTACTCTCGCAAATTGCCGAGCAATACGCCGACGCTGAGATGCTCGCGACTTTGCAACGCCAAAACTCTCGTCACGATACGTCTTCGTCGCCGTGGGACGCTGGAGCCACTGGCGGAGTTGCCAACCTCGACGATTATGCAGCTTGTCAGATCAAAAAGAAGTCCGATCTCCGCGATCTCTTTACCGACAGCTTCTACTTTGGCTGCGAAGCCGACGACCCCATGAATGCTTGGGCTTTTAGCCGCAAGAATAACCCCTTCAAGGCTCGCATCAACGCACTCTTTGGTTCTGACATCGGCCATTTCGACGTGCAGGATATGACTGGAGTCCTTCCCGAAGCCTATGAACTGATCGAAGACGATCTCGTCAGCCAAGCCGATTTTCGCGACTTCACCTTTGCGAATGCCGTCCGTGTC
>SYOC01000109.1 GCA_005804965.1 Pseudomonadota bacterium | reverse complement strand
GTCCACTCGCGTATACCGGCCCTGCTGCTTGTCGGCCACACTCAAGGCGACTTTGCGATTGGTCTTGAGGGGACAAATAAAGTCACGTTTTTGCTCCTGTTTAATGAACATCAGGGTTTCGGCTGAGGCGAACCAGACGTCGAAGAGCACAAAGCGAAAGGAGATGCGGTTGGTCAGCGCTTGCTTGATCAGCTCCTGACAGACCGCATTCTTGGATACCGGACTCCGGCGTTTCTCCTTCTGCGTCTTGGGGTCCACATACTTCTCGGTCTTGGCCACCAAGGGGAAGCCCACCGGCACCCTCACTCCCTGGCTGCTATAGAGGGCCGTCAGGAAGTTGATCCCTTTGAGCATCCGATCCTTGGAGTGGTCGTAATGCCAGCACACAATATCGTTCTCATCGGTATACGGTTTCTCCTCGATCGAGTCGGCAATGATCAACACCCCGGCCTCAGATTGCACTTCCCGGACAAAGGACTTAACGATCCGCCACAGATCGCTCGCCGTTTGCTTCGGACCCGCCAAATACCGGGGCACTTGATCGTGGCTGACTTCCCCTTCCAACAGTTGGCTCAACCCCGTCGCCGTGGTCGCCCCAAACGAAGCCAGCAAGTAATCGGAATACAACTCGGCGATCGGTTGTGCTTTCATACCAGCGAGTCTACACCTTTTTTGCCCTTATCGCGTAAGATGAGATCCTAAGTGATTCATATCCGTCTCTGCGATCGGTCGACGGCTATATTTGTTGTCAACCGAAAGATTTCCGATCACTTCCCCACCCCAAATTAACGGAGCATAGATCCGCTCAGCTTCGCCTTCTTGGTCTGGAGAACCATCGGAAGAGGCTAAGCAATTCTCCCCGCGTTTCAATAAGTATGGACGAAACGTTTTACAAAGCAGTAAGAAAGAGGGGTCGTCCGTGGCAAGCTGCGGCTTTTCATCTAAGAGTTCAATTCCTCCTGCCTCAGCTTTTCTGATCAGGGTTTGCCCATCTTTTAGAAACAGACGAGCGCGGTCAAAGCCCAAATCTCGCACCCCTCTCACAATGCAGTCAAGAACTTCTTGGAGGTTGCGCTTGCCAAGGAGAGCAGTCCTTGTCACCATGAGTTGCTCGAGAACTTTACTTTCTCGTGCAGAGCTCTGAAGCTTTTGGTGTTCTAGAGCCTGATCGACATAAAGAGCAAGTTCAGTTTCGCTCGAAGGATACTCTCTATAACAAAAAACGCGTGAATGAAAAGCGACGGAAGGGCGTTCCCATCCTCGGGTTGCCAAAATTATTCCTTCAGTGGAAGGGCTTCGGGATTTGATCTTTTTGAATAGCTCTACCCCCATTAACTGTGGAATCTCTCCACTCTTCGCCGCGATGAGGTCTTCTATCAGCGCAATGTCATAAGGCTCGGAGGCTTGGGTGACACGTTGCCACGCTTCATCAGCATCCCCAGCAACTTCCACAATATGACAAGACCGATCCCGAAAAAAAGAAACCCACAGCTCACGCTGTCTTTCTTGGTCCTCCACAATAAGAATACGGGCTGGAGATAGAGATAGGGATTGCGGCATTTTTGGTCTCCTTATTTTCTGCAGACTCTTCAAGGTGGCTAAGGATTGTCCGTCTTGTCGAACCTTCCGCAAGAACGGACACATTTTCTCCTTCGGGCGAGGAACGTGTCTTCCACTAAGCTGCCTTTTGGAAAAGTTCGGCTGCTTGTTCCATCCGGACCATCCCCAAACTTCGGTACGCAGGAATGAAGCCTGGATTGATCTCGATAACCGCATGGAGACGGTCGGCTGCTTCAGATAGCAATCCCAGATTCTTCAGTATCTCGCCTTCACAGTAGTGAGCGACCCAGTTTTTCGGATCAATCCACCGTGCTTGGACGAACTGCATCAACGCGACTTGGCAGTACCGCCATGCCTCGACGCTATCCTTGGCACTTTGACTCTTGCGAACGGACTCAAGGCCAGACTCGATAAGCTTCTGCTCGAATGCGCTCATACAAAACCCTCCTGTGGAAAGCATTTTCCCACTTCGGAGAAGAAAAGGATCGAGTTCCTCGTTTACAATTTGCTTACAGGGGATTACGATTTTGCCATGATTCAATATGAAGAGCAGATTCTCAATGAAGTGCGTTCTCTTCCGCAAGAGGCCCTGCCCGAAGTATTACGTCTCCTGGTGTTGGTACGGGAAGAATTCACTGCCCGCGAACAACCGAACCTGCAACACGGCACCCCGGCGCAGTCAAGCCACGAGCAGACGCGCCGGTTGCTTGCCACTTCAACAAGCAATTGGGCTCAGGATCTCGCGGCTGAACGCGAAGATCGACTGTGAATTCCCGGTTTTTCCTCGATACCTCAGCCTTCCTCAAACTCTACCATGAAGAGGTGGGAACCGCGCAGATGGACGAAATTTTTCGTCAGCCGGAAAATGTTCTGCTCATCTCGGAGCTAACGGTTGTCGAACTTCATTCCTCGCTTGCGCGGAAGGTACGTACTAAAGAGATCTCACCGACTGCCCAAGCCGAAGCCTTAAAGAATTTTGGGGAAGATTGCACCCAGCGGTTCATTGTTGAGCCGTTACACAGCCTCGTGATCCAAAACGCGAAGAAGCTCTTGTTGACCTATGGCAATACGAAAGCTCTTCGTTCTTTGGATGCTCTACAATTGGGAGCCTTTCTTACTGCCCAGGCTCGGGAGGCACTTACCTTTGTTTGTGCTGATGAGCGTTTAGTGGATGTTGCACGGGTGGCAGGTCTTCAGACACTCAATCCAGAATACCCTTAGCCTTACCGATTCGTAGCGGGCTCTTCTACGAATAGATCGGCGCTTCCCCTTCCGGCCGGCGTTTCCAGCGCTTGTGAATCCACAGCCAGTGGTCAGGATACTGTTCGACAATCTGCTGAAAGACGGCGGTGAATTTGGCGGTCGTCTCGCGCAGATCGGCTTCTTGATCGCCGGTCCGCACGATCTCAATGGGCGGAAGAATTTCAAAACGATGCCGCCACGACCCGTGCTCGCGCACGAGAAACGCGGGAATCACCGGCACGTTCGATGCCAACGCCAACCCTGCAAGGCCGCTCGACGTCGAGGCAAGGCGGGAGAAAAAGGGCACGAACACACCCATGCGACCGGAGGCATTCTGATCTACCGCCACCGCGACAATGGCCTTTTTACGGATCGCTCGCAACACTTCGAGGCCCGCCGTGGTCTTGAGAATGACTTTGTTGCCGCAGCGTTCCCGCTCGCGCACAATGAACGCGTCAATCAGAGGATTGCGCAGACGACGATGAATGATGTGGATAGGGAGACCGTAATACGCCTGGGCATACCCAAGTAACTCCCAGTTGCCGAAATGGCCGGTGAGAATCAGCGCCCCGGTGCCGCTAAATTGGGAGACGAGCGAGTGCCACTGCTCAGGGTTCGTCAACTGGACCCGTTCTCCGATGCTCTCTGGGGTCAGCGTGTACAGGTGGCAAAACTCCGCCATTAATCGACCGAGATTGATGAGGCTTTCACGCAAAATCGCCTGATGTTCGGCTTCCGTCTTATGCGGAAACGCTATGGCGAGGTTACACAGACCTATACGACGGTGCGGGCGATCACAGAGATACAGCAACTGGCCGATGCACTCGCCAATGCGGAAAGCGAAGGAAAACGGAAGCGTGCGGAAGAACGAGAAGAGGGCGCGGAAGAGGAGGTATTCGAGGCGAGCAGTAAAAGGATTCTTTCCTCGCGCTGGACGGATGATTTTCTTTTTCCTGAGCCGAGGCAGGCTCACAGGTGCAGACTCGGCTGGAGCCTCGGTATCTGCGAGAGCTGGCGCAGGTGGGCGTTCGACTGCCACTCTCGCTTGGACTCCTTACCTACCGTTCATTGGCTCGTTCAGTGGTCCGGCTAAAGTGCAGCCGCCACCACGGGATCATCATCTGGAGCATCCGAAAAAGAAAAGCCGAAGGCTTCGCGTTCCTTGGCGATCATCTCACTGACCACGCGGCGGTCAATCTCACGATAACGCTCCAAGGTGGCAAGCATCTTCGTTTCCCCACCGTTTTGCGCAGCCAATTCTTTCAGCTTGTCCATGATCCAGCCGATGTGCCATCGTTCATCTTTGGTCACCTCGTGCAGGATCGTGAGTGTTTCCGGCTCGCAATCTGGACGCCGAGAGTGCTCGATATAGCGGCGCTGGGCGCGTTCTTCCACGACTACGGTCAGGGCGAAAAGATCGATGAGAGTTTTGGGAATGCCGACCTGACGACCGATACGTGTTTGATAGCCGTCCTCCACCCGCACCGGGTTGGCTCCCATGGACGCAATCTTTTTTGTCCACAGCCATGCATGTCGGGTTTCATCGGCCAAGTGACGAGAGAGTTTCATTTGCGCTTCGGTATCATCGACACGCATGATGAGCTTGAGCAACAAGGTGGCACCTCGCAGCTCTGCGTCCCGATAGTAGCTGTACAGATGAATCATCCGAGGATCGACGGACATTACGCTAGCCCTCCAGCAAAGAAATACACGGCACCCCTTCCCCTATGGGGATTCATCCGTTCTTCAGAGTTCTACCCGTATAGAGGAAGCCGCCCAGAAAAGCAACGACCACAGAGAAAAGTTTAGTCGAAACAGTGAGTTATTGGGGATTTTCCGGACACTACTTCAACCTTATTTGACTCTCGTCGCGGAACCGCTTATGACCGGGCAGATGAGGAACGAGAAAGAATCAGCGAAGCAAAGCATCAGAGCGTCGGGGAAGAACAGGCATTTTTCCTATCAGCCCATGCGCCTTTTCCCCCTTTCGCCTTTTCCCCCTTTCGCCTTTTGCCTTTTGTCTTTTGTCTTTTGCCTTGTTTTGTCAGCCTGTCGAGGGCCGCAGGAGACCGTGCTCGTCGGTCGTCCGGCGACTGGCCCCTACCGGCTGGAACTAGCGCTGACCCCAGGGCAACCCCAAGCTGGCATAGAAACCACTCTGACCTACCACCTTACCGAGTCCGCTTCAAAGCAGCCTGTTCGCGACTTACAAATTCTCCACGAACGGGCGATTCATACATTCATCGTGAGCAAAGACTTCCGCTCGTTCGCTCATACCCACCACGAAGACTTCTCGCCCCTCACGCCGCAGGATCTTGCCGCCGCATCTTTCCACTTTCCTTACTTCTTTCCACACGCCGGTGATTATCTCATCGCCTCTGAATTTACCCACAAGGATCGCAGTTGGGTGAAGCAATTCTCGCTCAATATCGAGGGGAAGCCTGCTGGACCAGTGGCGGAAGACCTACGGCGAGAGAAGTCGTTTGGTCCCTATCAGGTGTCGCTGAAAACCTCGCCCGACCCGCCAATCGTCGGCCACGATGCAGAACTAGTGTGTCACTTCACCAAAAATGGCGTACCGGTGAAGGATCTTGCACTCTACCTAGGAACCGAGGTGCATATGGCCTCGTGGCGTATCGACGGCGAACACTTCGGACATCAGCACACCTACACCCCAGAAATGGCCAAGATGATGGCGATGATGACCGATCACACCAGCGACCCCGACCATATGGCACGTATGATGGTGCAGATGATGCGTGCGCCAGCGAAGCAGGTCTACTTCGGTCCAGACATTCCCGTACATCACGTTTTCCCCACGGCCGGCACTTATATGCTCTATTTCGAAACTGCGCCCGGCGGGCAACCCCTGGTCGCGAACTTCATGGTCAAAGTCGCAGAGTATGAAGAAGGCATGGATACGACCGTGCATTCGATTGTGCGGCAATCAGGTGCGGAGAACCCGTCATGAAGGCGGTTTTCGCTGCACTGATTTTCGTGCTTTCACTACCAGAAGCGGGTATGGCTGGCCACGGTTTCATGACCGCCTTTGGCAACATCGAATGGCTACCGGAACCTGGGCGTACGCCAGATCACGCCACCTATCGACTCGACGCCGTGCAAGAAGAAAGCAAACTACTCTTGGCACGTGATGCAGCGGCCAAGCTGCAGCTCTATCTCACCTTCACCCGAGAGAAGCTTGCTGAACTCGAAGCGATGGTCAAAGCCGAAAACGCACAAGCAGCACAGACTGCCGTCGAACGCTATCACGTGTATCTCGACCGCGCTAAAACCCTCGTGACCGAGCAAAGCGAGGCCGGACAGAAAGAAACCCTCGCCGAGACCTTGGCGACTGCGCTCTTAGAGCACCAATATATCCTTTCCGTCATCTACCCTGACTTAACTACCGCACCAAAAGCTTCCCGCCAGATTTTATTGACAACAGCCACTGCAATTGGAGAACGGTACAAAGAAATCGCCGCGCTCATGCTAGCCAAAAAGAAAGGTGCGTTGTTTTTCAAGGAAGAAGAAGTGCGCTGGTCCCTGCAAATGGCCGAACGGGGGGAAGAGGAGGAAAGTAGCCAGTAGTCGGCATGCGAAGGCTAGGAGGGTGCGCTGTGCGCCCCGGTTATTCAAGGCGTCGCAGTCAAATCAGCGGTTAAGCACAGGGAAAAAGAAAAACATGGCTCGAATCAGTCGAGAAGAATATATTCAGCATATGGCGACCAGCCTCGATCTACCTCCAGGTGTCATCGAAAAAATTATCGCCCCACGTCGGGCGGGTGACGACAGGGATGGCGGCTGGAGAATTGCCAGAATGGTGACGATTGCTGACCTCCAGCCCTATGGCTTGGAAGTGCGCCTGACCTCAGCCGGCTGGCGCACGATTCTGCATTCGCTCATAGAGGATTAAATAACGACAGGGAAGGAACCAACATTATGGATCTCAGCAACCTTGGCCTGCTTGGCTTTGTCGATGGCATGAAAAACCAAGAGGTCGTGCAATTTGCCCAGCGCGTGGAAAAAGCTGGGTATAGCGTCTTGTGGGTTCCTGAAGTTATGGGGCGCGAGATTTTTTCTTTGTCTGCACATCTTCTGAGTCAAACCGAGCAGTTAGTGGTGGGGACTGGCGTCGCCATCGCGTTTGCCTATGAGCCTATCGTGACGGCATGCGCGACCAGAACGCTCGGAGAATTTTTCGAGGATCGGTTCATTCTTGGGCTGGGCGTGAGCAACAAAGCTTATAATGCGCGACGCGGCGTGGGCTATGAAAAACCAGTTGCTTTCATGCGTGAGTATTTAGAAAAGATGCAAGATGCACCCTACAACGGACCCAAGCCGCAACACGAACCGCCTATCGTGCTCGCGGGCATGATGCCCAAGATGTTGCAGCTCGCAGGCGTAGCCACACAAGGCACCCTCACCTATTTCACGACCACGGAACAAGTCGCGCTGGCCCGTGAAGCACTTGGCTCCAAGCCGTGGCTCCTGGCTGTACAACTCGTCATGTTGGAAACCGACGCGGCCAAGGTGCGCACCGCTGCACGAAAGTACATGCAAATTTATATGGCGATCGATCATTATCTGTATCGCTTACGGAAGATTGGCTATACCGACGCCGACTTCGCCAATGGCGGCAGCGATCGCTTGGTGGACGCGATCATTGCGTGGGGATCGGAAGAGCAGATCCGCGAGCATATCGCCAAGCAGTTCAAGGCTGGAGCCAACCACGTCAGCATCCTGCCACTCAGGTCTGATGGTAAACCGGGACCTGACGAACGTGCGATCGCAGCGCTCGCGCCAGAGAAGGGATAGAAGTTATCCTTCTTTCTTATCCTCACGATGCAACAGCGCCTTCCTTTTGCCTCAGAGCCTATCGTAGTACAGGAAAGTAGGAGGACGAAATCTATGGCAACTCTTCTTACTGGCGGATGCGCCTGCGGGGCGATTCGCTATGCTTGCACTGCCGAACCGCTGCTAGCCTTAAATTGCCATTGTCGCGACTGTCAACGAGCCAGCGGCTCGGCCTTTGTCGCCATCCTGCGCATGCCGGCAGGGGCGTTTACCGTGACCAAGGGTGCGCCAAGTTTCTATACGGTCGCGGGCGATTCCGGGAACAAGGTCAGTCGCGGATTTTGCGCCGAGTGCGGCTCGCCTTTGTTTAGTCGTCTCTCCGCCAGCCTGTCTGATGTCGTGGGCGTACGGGTGGGCAGTTTGGACGATCCCAGCAGTTATCGGCCAGCCATGGATATTTTTGTGACCAGCGCTCAGCCGTGGGACTGTATGAACTCCGAGCTGCCGAAGTTTCCCGGGTATCCGCCAGGAGTGGGATCTAAGCAGACGTAAACGATCTGATTTGATAAACGAGTCTTTCAGAAGCAGACAGAATCGGGAACCTTCCTCACTTCTCAATACGGCTGCTCTCGCGGTGCAGTTTCAGCCGGAAGGAAAGAATCCACGACAATCGGGCGAATAGGGACGACAAAAAGAATGGCTGCACTCACCACGCCAACGCCCGCTGCTACGAGAAACGGCAGAGCCCAGTTGCCATGACTTTGGGTCAACATAAATCCTGCCGTCATCGGGCCAAGGATCCCGGCGAAACTTCCCAACATGCTAATCATGCCGAAGATCGATCCGGCAAAGTGTGGATGAAACTCGATGGCCACCGTTGCATAGCCGGAGATCGCGCTCGTAAATAGAAAAAAGAACACAATGAGCAGAAGCACGCTCAACGTCGCCGATTGCACTTGTGTCGCCGCAGTAAGAAAGGGCAATGACAAGGCCACTCCAATGCCCGGGAAGCGTACTCGGGCGAATTGGGAACTCCACCCTGTGCGTAGTAGCCGGTCCGAGATTGCTCCACCGCTCAGTATCCCAACGAAGCCGGCAGCCTGAACGACGACGCCCATGATGCTCATCATGCTCAGAGAGAACCCACGTCCTTCCACCAAGTAGTCAGGGAACCAGAACAGAAACATCCACCCCATGTACGCGAAACACATATAACTCAGGGAGACCGCAAGCAAAGAAGGACTGGTGAACACGGCGCGCAAGGGGAGCGCGACGGCGGGCTTTGGTGCCAACTGCGACACGATGTACTCACGTTCCTCTGGGCTGATGCGGGGATGGGTCTCGGGCGTGTCGGTCGCATACCACAGCCACGCGGCCGCCCAGACGAAACCCAACACCGCATTGACATAAAAGACGACTGGCCACGACCAGTGCAAAATGATCCAGGTGGTGAGAGGATAGGCGATCATTTGTCCGATCGTGAGGCCCGAGAGGCTCAAAGTCTGCGCCCGAGCAAACTCAGCGCGTGGAATCCAACGGGAATTGAGCGAGGTCAGGGCCGGTATCGTCATTGATTCGAACGCGCCGACGAAAAACCGCATGATGAGGAGAAGCATGAAAGAAGACTGACCGAGCGGTGTCAGCGCTGTGAATAAAGAGAAGCCACAAAAGGCGAGTGCCAGGACTTTGCGCCCACCCCAACGGTCAGCGACCATGCCGCCTGGGATTTGTAAGAGGGCATAGCCAATCAGAAAGGCCGAAAATACCAGCCCAAACTGCGCTTTATCCCAGCCGCTCTCTTTCATGATAACCGGCGCGGCGACCGAGATGTTGACACGATCAATGTAGTTGACCACCGTGCTGCAGAACAGCAAACCAATGATGTGATACCGAACCGACCACCGCATGATTCCCCCATTTTTGGGCAGCCTATCCCCAATGATCGGGAGCGACTCGCCGCATGATCGCGCCGTCGGTAAGTGGTGTAGCAGATTCGCGTCGGTCGGGGAAACTACGGCCCTATTCACTTACCTTGCCAGCAACAGCCAGAGCCGTTCAGCCGTGTGCTATATGCTCCAATCTGTAAAGTGAGGCTTAGTCCTCACTCTTTTTTATTCATGCCTAGTAGCATCTCGCGCAAAGTCGGCGGCGGTTTGGGAGGTTGCAATGCTGACGGGAGCGGCGCTGGAGGAGGAGAGGAAGCAAACAATTTCTCGAAAATCTTGTCCGAATGCGCCTTTTCTGGATCGTTGATGTACTCCCAGAACTGACGTGGCAACCATCCATCGCAGTTATCCGGTTTCGCCTCGACAAGAGTGAACCACGTATCTGGCATATGCGTCCTCAAAACGGCTGCAAGTTCGGTGATGGAAAGGTTTGAAAGGACAATCACCATGTGTCGATATGGAGTAACCCAGGTCGAGACGGCTTGCGTCTTATCGAGGATTTGATACATGGCCTCCGGTGATGTCATATGACTGTGAGAGAGAATAAATGCTTTCACTTGACTGGCTCCAGTACTTCGGCCTCCTGGTGTGGAAGAGAAGGCATTCCCGGTAATGACTGAGCCGGATTAGACGTTGCAGGAGCAAGGTCTAGATTTTCAGGCAACACCGGGTGAGGCAGTTCTTTGGCGGCAATCTCCATCCTCCTGATTTCCGAGCGGTATTCTTCAGATTGTAACCTGTCGGGATCTTTTCTAGCGAAGTAAACATACTGCCAACAGTAAAAAAGAGGAATCGCAACAAATATGCCGACCAAAATGGTGGCGGTTAACGGGACATCCTTAAACAAGTACGCAGCCAGTAGAAAAAGTGGCTCCAAGATTAGTAGGAGAATGAGAGGACCCATCGCTGTCCCCCGACGAATCAACAGGTCCGATGCTTGGTTTAATTCGCGCACCCAGAATCTCATAGCTGCGTCTGCTTTCGCTTCATCCATTCGTGTTGTTGCTTTCTTGCTTTGTATTTTATCCTTATCTAGCCCAGATTAGCTACCTCGCCGGATACACTTCCCAATTCAGCCCCTTGCGCGGCAGTACATATTCTCAGTGCAGCTTTGGAGTACTGGGCAGTTGTCAGCTAGCTAGTTGGCGGCTTGACTGGCTAAAGTTTCCAAAACATGCGCGCTCAAAATTTCTCAAATCATAACATCGCTCGGAGTTGCTAGTTTGGAAAACCTCCGCTATGGGAGGAGGGATGCTAGCGTGGTGCTGTTTGTCAAGAAAAGGGGGAAATGATGGCGGAAGAGACACGAATCACTTTCTATCGAGTTGATCGTTGTGGGTATTATCGGTATGGACAACCAACTCCAGAATTTGGTGTCATGCCCGATATTCTTACTGAACTGATATCATGGACACGGGCGAAACCTCTTGGTAACACCTGCCCTTTTCAAGGGGGAGACGATGACGACGTCTCGCCAGTCTACTGTTTCGATATCGTTCAAGATCAGCACAATGGGGACGTGCTTCTCACGACATGGAATAGTGTGCCATCGACCGAGGGCAATATCGCCAGCGTCGATCCACGCTCTCAGGTTGGTGCTCCGAGTGTGAGCCTTACGGATCTCCCGGCAGGCGCGATCCCTGGCTATGCGACCTATTTTTGGATGATTCCCGAGCATAACCTTCTTGCCACCCTTTGTTTCAGTCGTCGCCTGAATGGGCATCGCGGCCTCGTGAAGCTGATGAACGAATTTATGGCGAAGTGTACTCGCTACGTGGTGGTCAATGAGGAAGATGAGGGCTATCAAGTTCTTGGCTATTGTGATTCCGAACAGGGAAACTTAGAAGATCTCACGCCCTCTTTCCGCACCTCGCTTGTACGCAAGCCTGGCAAGCTGGCTTTTCTTCGTGCGCAACGCGATAACATTGTGAAGGTTATCAAAAAAAGTCAGCTCCAGGCGCAAGATTCTAAGGAGCAAACCTTCTTTCGTCGATTACTCGCCACAATGGGAGTCACACAGCCGATAAACCATGCTCATACGGTCAAGGTCAAGTATGAAATGAACTATCAACCGAGTCGGGACGAGCTTGAAGAGATCATCAGAAACTGGGAGGAGGAAGACAAGGAGGAGGCCTGGGACAATGTGGGGTTTCAGCTCAGCGGAGAGCAGACAACACACTGGTTAAGTCATGCGTTCGCAAGAAGCGCTCTTGAATTAAACGTGGTAAGAGAGAATGCTGAAGTTGTTCAGGCCCGCTCTCTTCTTGCTGTTCTGAGGGAGCAGCGGGCGGTATTACTACGAACGATCAGCTAAACTAGCCCATGCCTATTCTGCAATCCCGCACGTTCCGGACCCTCATCTCCCTTGTGGTTGCGGGTCTCGCTTTTCCCCTTGGAATGAGCATCCCCATCGCGGCGCAATGGCCACTCTATGAGGCGCTGAGAACGACTGCGGCTATCATCTTTGGGGTGATGGGGGCGTGGCTTGCTATTCTTTATCCTCGATCCTTAGAAAAGCTCATTGATCGTTCAACCGCACAGGGAGAATCTGAACATCGCAAATTTTCTAAAATCTTAACGCCTCTTATTCTCTCGACTGTCGTGCTCATTGTGGTGTTAGTGTTCGGAATTACCCGTGAAATCATAAAACAACTCCCCTTTCTGTTTCCTTACTTCGACATATTGCGCGGAATGTCGTTTAGTCTTCTGGTTTTTCTGACCCTCATCCAGGTCTGGACGCTCCTTCTTACCCTTGTCCCGACAGAACTCTCACGAGAAGAGCTTGCCGGGCTTGAAGCGCGTCGGAACTTATTAGACCACCTACAATCGAGAGTGCAGAAGCGTCACTCGCATGGGTAAAGGGAGTCGCTTCTGCGGCCTTTTTTTTCCTAGAACTGGGCGCTTTTCGCGCTCAAAAAATCTCACTTTCAAATAACGTTCAATTTTTAGTTGGTTTCGGATTGGGAAAAGTCTGACTCTCTCCGGCTAACCTCCTGATTTCAAAAGCTTCCACCATCTTTCCCCCCTCTGTTCTCTTTTTCCGTCAAATTAAGGACGAGGTTAGAAGTTACTTGACCGTATAATTATACATAAGTATAAATAAACCCATGACTCGCCCCAGCCGTAACATTGACCAGACGCTAATCGCCACGGCGCGTGAATTGTTGCCAGAAACCGGCTGCCGTGGATTCTCGATCCGCCAGCTCACTGATCGCGCAGGCGTGAACCTGGGGATGTTTCATTACCACTTCGGGAAACGCGAAGAGTTTCTGTCGCGAGTGCTGCATGAAGTGTATCAGGAGATGTTCGCGACGCTCACGTTTCAAGCCCACGCAGATCGTCCGCCGTTGGAGAATCTTCGCGCGGCCCTGACAGTGCTCGGACATTTTGCACGCGACAATCGACAGTTGATGCGGCGTCTGATGGCGGACGCCATGAGCGATGACGCGACGGCACTCGACTTCTTCCGGCGTCACTTTCCTCTGCACTTAGCCGTACTCGCGGAACTCGTCGCGGCTGGGCAGAAGGCCGGTCTGCTACGGAAACTTCCGCCCTTACAGGCCATCACCTTTCTTGCTGGCGCGATTGCCATGCCCAACATTCTCGCCGCAATGTTTGTTGGACAAGGCGGACTTCCCACAGAAGCAGTCGATCGCCTCAATCATGATGTACTCAGTGACGCCGCCATTCAGCAGCGCGTCGATATGGCCCTGCGCGGGTTGAGCGTAGGAAAGTGAGGAATCAGATGCGTCAGTTCTTTCTCCAACACAAAGTCTTTTTTGGCGTCGCCTTATGCGCGAGCACCGTTATCGCGTTCCTTGGCGTTCGTCGCGCTCGTGGGGTTACCGTTGATGTGGTTCCAGTACAGGCACAACCGCTCGTGCAGACGGTCATCGCCACGGGCCGTGTCATGAGTCCGGCGCGGGTAGAGATAGGCTCAGTGATTACAGGCCGGGTGGCGCGGGTGCTGGTTGAAGAAGGCGACCGCGTCGAAGCTGGACAAGTCTTGATTGAGTTAGAGAACTATGAGTTAGTGGCGGCGCTTCGACAGGCTGAGGCCAATGAACAACAAGCTCGCGTACGAGTCGCCACTGTTACGGAAGTGGGGCTTGCGACTGCGACGGAAACCCTTGCTCAAGCAAAGGCAACGCTCGACTGGTCGGAACGTGAATTTCGCCGCTATCAAGACTTGCTCGCCGAAGAGATTCTCAGCCGCGCCCGTTTCGAGGAGGTTGAACGCGCCTACCGCGTCGCTAAAAGTCAGCACGAAGCCGCCCAAACGCAAGTCAAAGCGCAACGTCAGTCAGGTGCGCAAACGCGCGACGCAGTCGCGAAACTGGCAGAAACCACTGCCGCACGCGAACTCGCCGCAGCAAAACTCGCGCAGACCCAACTCCGCGCGAGTGTAGCGAGCACTGTGCTCACCAAGCAGGTCGAGCCGGGAGACATTGTCCAACCGGGGAAGACGCTACTGACGCTTGCTACTGTGGGCGAGACTCGGATTACTGCGCAGATTGATGAGAAAAACCTCCCCTATCTCAAAGTCGGGGAAACCGCGCTGGCCTCGGCGGATGCGTTTCCCGACGCCAAATTCTCGGCCGAACTCTACTACCTTGCTCCCAGCATCGACGCCGAACGCGGCACGGTCGAAGTGCGCTTTCGTATTCCTGACCCTCCCGTGCATTTGCGTGCGGATATGACCCTTACCGTCGAAGTCCGTGCCGCTCACAAGGAGCACGCGTTCATTGTTCCGCTTGATGCAGTGCGTGGAGCCACGAGCGGAACACCGACGCTGCTGACCATCCGAGACGGCAAGACCGTCAGCTTGCCTGTAGCAGTCGGGCTACAGGCTGGCGGTCACATTGAGATCCTCCGTGGGGTGCAAGCTGGAGACCAGATCGTAGTGAACGCGGCGGTCGCTCCAGGCACGCGCGTTCGTCCTCGTCTCCTCGCTGACGCGCAAAGTGAGGTGGCGTCATGATGAAGTTTGAGCGTACTTTGGCATTGCGCTTTCTTCGCGAAGGTCGCATGCAAACAGCCTTAATCATCGGCGGCACGAGCATTGGCGTTAGCCTCATCATTTTCATCACTGGAGTCATCACTGGCGTCCAAGCCGATCTTGTTGACCGCACATTAGGGACGCAGTCCCATATCGTGGTCCGTCCGCCGGATGAGGAGAATCACCCGCAGTTTCGGGAGGGCTCTCACCCAGTCGTTCTTGCCGCCGTACAGGCACGGGCACAGCGGCTGCGTTCAATTGACCAATGGCAATATCTCGCCGCTGACCTTGCAACCTTGCCAGAGGTGATCGCGTTGACGCCCACGGTGTCTGGGCCAGGATTTGTCTTGCGCGGCGAAGTTGACAAGTCCATTACGATCGTCGGCATTGACCCACAACCGTACAGTCGAGTCACCAAGCTTGACGAGAAGATCATCACAGGCAATCTGACCCTGAACCCGGATGACGCCATCATTGGCATCGAGCTAGCTAAAGATCTCGGGGTTAGCCTAGGTGACAAGATTTACCTGCAAACTGCTCGTAGCACGGGCAGCGCCTTTAATGTTCGTGGTGTGTACGATATCGGCAATCGAGACGCCAATCGTCGCCTTGTCTATGTCAATTTACGCACGGGACAAGCGATACTCGATCTGACCGGTGGCGCCTCGAGCCTCGATATTGCAGTGAAGGATGTCTTCACCGCCGAGACGATTGCCTCGGCTTTACGACAACGCACCGATCAGAAAGTCGAGAGCTGGGAACAAACGAATCGCGAGCTATATACGGCCCTATCAAACCAGACCATCATGACCCGGATTGTCCGAACGTTTGTCGCGATTATTGTGGCGATTGGCATCACCAGCGTGCTTGTCGTTTCGGTCGTGCAGAAACAGAAAGAGATTGGCATTCTCCGCGCCATTGGAGCCTCACGTGGAGACATCCTTCGTGTCTTTCTGATCCAGGGTGCGGTGATTGGAGTGGTCGGGGCTATCTGCGGCAGCATCGTTGGCACGGGACTGATGATGCTGGGCAGTCGCGTGTTACGCGCGGCAGACGGCGCGGCGCTGTTTCAGGTCCAGCTACCGCCTGAATTGTATATGAGTGCAGCGTTGGTCGCTCTGGTGTTCGGCCTGTTTGCGGCTACCGTGCCGGCGCGCCGCGCCGCGAGTCTCGACCCTGCACGAGCGATACGGGTGTAGACTATGGCAACTCCGATTATCGCGCTCGACGGGATTCGTAAGACCTACAATGAAGGCACCCCGATTGCCCAAGAAGTGCTGCATGGAGTGAGTTTCGCTATCGCTGAAGGCGAGTTCACCGCGCTCATTGGCCCTTCGGGATCGGGGAAAAGTACGTTGCTCAACATCCTGGGATTATTGGAACCTGCCAGCTGCGGTTCATATCGTTTGAACGGTCAGGAGGTTGCTCAGGCGAGCGAAGACGAACGCACCCGTGCCCGGCTCTCGACGTTAGGGTTTGTTTTTCAGTTCCATCATTTGTTGCCGGCATTCACTGCTCTCGAAAATGTGTTGATGCCAGCGTTGATGCGTGACCGGGATTATGCGCCGGCCAGTCGCAAGGAAGCCCTCCAATTATTAGAAGCCGTTGGGCTTGCTAATGCCATAGAGAAGAAGCCCACGACGCTTTCCGGCGGTATGCAGCAACGGGTG
>SYOC01000108.1 GCA_005804965.1 Pseudomonadota bacterium | reverse complement strand
GAAGGGAATGAAGACGCTGCCTTTCTGAGTGCGTATGCCAATGCGAGCTTTGAGTGCGATTGCGCCACGGCGTGAACTCACCTGCACAAAATCGCCATCTTGCGCACCGAGTGCATATAGATCCTCTGGGTGAATCTCGACGAAGGCTTCGGGTTCGATGGCGTCGAGGGCCTTGGAGCGGCGCGTCATGGTGCCGGTATGCCAATGTTCCAGCACCCGCCCGGTGTTGAGCACCAAAGGATACTCGGCATCTGGGAGTTCTTTGGCTGGAGCAAATTCGGCAGGAACGAATTTGCCTCTCCCCGTGGGAAAATCCTCGACGAAAATGACGGACTGCCCAGGTTGGTCTGGGTCCGGACACGGCCACAGTTCGCCAGTTGTACCTAAGCGCTCGTAGCTGAGACCCGCCAGGTTCGGCGACAGTGAGGCGAGTTCCCGAAACACGTCTGCTGGCGAATTGTACTGCATAGGGTAGCCCATTCGTGTCGAGATATCGCAGATGATTTGCCAGTCCGCACGCGCTTGTCCCGGCGAGTCGATGGCCTTGCGTCCGCGCTGAACGCGCCGGTCGGTGTTGGTGTAGGTGCCGTCTTTTTCGGGAAAACTCGATGCTGGCAGGATGACATCAGCGAACTCTGCTGTCTCGGTAAGAAAGATGTCCTGTACGACCAGAAACTGCAAATTAGAGAGCGCTTTGCGCACTTTGTTGATGTTGGGGTCGCTGAGGAACGGGTTTTCTCCCATCATGTACATGCCCTTGATCGTGCCGTGGAGGGCAGCATGTGCGATCTCGACCACCGTGAGTCCAGGCTTGGGGTCAAGTGCAAGTCCCCAAGCTTTCTCGAATTTAGCGCGGACGGTGGGATTATCGACCCGTTGGTAATCGGTGTAGACCATCGGGATGAGCCCTGAATCCGATGCGCCCTGCACGTTGTTTTGCCCACGCAAGGGATGCAGCCCCGTGCCGGGACGGCCAATGTTGCCGGTCATTAAGCACAGGGAAATCAAACAACGGGCGTTATCTGTGCCGGTCGTGTGCTGTGAGATGCCCATGCCCCAGAAGATCATCGCGTTCTTGGCTTTGCCGTAGACGCGAGCGATAGTGCGGACTTGCTCTGCCGGTACGCCGGTGAGCTGCTCGACGAGTTCGGGCGTGTAGTGGGCAACCGCTTCTTTCAGCGCTGTAAAATTTTCCGTGCGCTTTTCGATGAACTCAGGGTTCGTCATCCCTTCAGCAATAATGACGTGCATCAAGCCGTTCAAGAATGCGACATCGGTACCTGGCTTATAACGGATGTAATGTTGGGCGTGGTCGGCCAGGGCTGGGCGACGAGGGTCGATGACGATCAGTGCCGTGCCACGGTCGGCGGCTTGTTTGAAAAAAGTGGCGGCAACTGGATGGTTCTCCGTCGCATTCGAGCCAATGATGACGGCGACATCAGCATATTGCACATCGCCAAACACATTCGAGACTGCACCTGAGCCGATGGTCTCTTGCAGGGCGGCAACTGATGAAGCGTGGCACAGGCGCGTGCAGTGATCCACGTTGTTAGTGCCGAATGCAGTGCGAATCAGTTTCTGAAAGAGGTACGCTTCTTCATTCGAGCATTTGGCCGAACCGAACCCAGCCAACGCACCCGGACCGTGTTGGTCGCGGATGCCTTTGAGGCGCGAGGCAACGAGATCAAGCGCCTCTTCCCAAGTGGCTTCGCGAAAGGCTGGCATGACCTCAGCATAATCGACAATGCCGCCGGGCTTGCGTTTCCACTGACCGTCTTCGCCGCGTACATCCTCGGACAGCGCTCCTTTGGGGTAAGCCTCAGCCCGTCGAATCAGCGGAACCGTCAGACGTTGCGGATGCGAAGTGTAATCGAAGCCGTAGCGGCCTTTGACGCACAGCCGGCCATGATTGACCGGGCTTTCGCGTCCGCTGACCTGCACGATTTTGTTGTCTTTAATGTGATAGGTGATGGCACACCCGACACCGCAGTACGGACAGACGGAATCGACGGCGTGGGTTTTCGAGCGGGCCACGTCAATGGTGACCGGCTTATCGAACAACGCTCCCGTCGGGCAGACGGACGCACACTCACCACACGACACGCAGGTGGAATTGCCCATGGGTAGGTTCAGGTCGAACCCAATATGCGCGTGGGAGCCTTTGCCTGTGCGTCCGATGACTTCGTTGTTTTGGATATCGTCGCAGCCACGAATGCAGCGGTCACAAAGGATGCAGGCGTTATGATCGACGGCAATGACCGGCGAGGATGGATCGTGGCCGTTGTCGCTGATGTGAGGCCGGAAACGGACTCCCTCATGTGGTCCTTCTTCCATTTGGGGAGAGGGAGCCTGGGGTAGCAACCCATAGGCTGCCCCCAGCAGTTCCAGTTCACAATTGCCGTTTCTTTGCTGTTTGGCGCAGGGGGTAGGATGGTCAGCGAGCAGCAATTCCACCAGCATTTTGCGCGCGCGTTCGATGCGGTCAGAATGCGTAGTGACTTCCATGCCAGCTTCGACTTGGCGGATACAGGCGGCTTGCGCCACGCGCGCACCTTTGACATCTACTGCACACACGCGGCAGACCGCCACCGGGGTGAGCCGTGGGTCGTGACACAGCACCGGAATGGTAATCCCGAGCTGCCGCGCCGCATCCCAAATCGTTGTGCCTTCAGGGACGGTAATGCTGCGGCCATCTATCGTCAACGTCAACAGAGCGGTCTCTTGTGTCGGCATATGCACGTTTTCCTCTACAAACCTAATTCCTGCAATTTTTCTTCTGGAACGAATCCCTGCTCGTCCCAGCCGCGAACTCGATAATACCCCTGAATCATTTCGTGCAATTCCGCAGAAGTCAAAAGGGTACCTTGGCCCACGCCAGTCGCGAGCGGTTCTTGTAAGAGTCGGGGCGGGAGGGTGTCATCTTCAGGCTGCCAGCCCTGGCGCACGTTGAACAGTTTTTTCAGCGTGTTAATACGTTCGCCGACGCGCTGCAACTCTGTAGCCGAAAAATCCCATCCGGTCACGCTGGCGAGCAAGTCGGCGGCTTCTGGGTAGAAGTCGGTAAAACATTTACGCAGGAACTTGCACACGATGAGCGAGTCCAACACCGCAGAAAAATCTTCTGACGCGGCTACCAGCACCCCGCGTTGCGAATCAGAGTGGAGGCGGTCAACCTGTCCAGAAAAGTCCGCTTCATACGCGCCCGAGCGGTTGTGGCATGCGCCGCGCGGGCTGACGGCCAGACCCAGTGCCATAGTCTGGAGACCGCGCGGTTCATAGCCAGGCAATTCCATCCCTTTCACATGGATGGCGAGATACTCAGCCTCTTTACCGACCAATGCCGCCGCGTGTCGTGAGCCTTCGGCCAGGAGCGCGCCAAGACCGCTTCGCGTAGCGATAACGTCGATTGCTGCCAACAGCGCTTCGGCGTCGCCGAACCGTAATCCTAGACGTTGGGCTTCGGGCAGCAAGCCTTTTTCTGCGCAGTCCATTGCCCAGGCGATAGTGCCGCCAGTGCTAATCGTGTCGATTCCATACTGATCGCAACGCTGAGCAGCTTGCAGAACCGCTTCGGGGTTGTCGATGCCACACAGCGGCCCTAACGCGAACAAGGTCTCGTATTCGAGGCGTTGTTCCTCACCGTTAAGCGCTTTGAAGAGGCGCTCGCAACGGATCGTACATGAAGCGCAGCCTTGGACGCGACTGAACGAATTCGTCAGCAGGTTTTCGCCGCTCAGCGCGTCGGCGTGTGCGAACGTCGCTTGTTGAAAATTGTGGGTAGGGAGGACGCCCAAACGGTTGAATACCGCAAGATTCGCCACCGTACCGATTTCACGATATTTGGCGGTTAGCGAGCCGAGGCTTTTGTGGCGTAGTGCATCGGCGATGGCCTCGACACGGGCCGGGTTGGCGACGCGCACGCGCGTGCGTCCGCGTAAGGCGACGGCTTTCAGCTTTTTGGCTCCCATCACCGCACCGACGCCACCGCGTCCAGCGTGACGACCTTCATTGCTGATGGTAGCGTAACGCACGCGTTGTTCCCCGGCGACGCCGATAGCCGCGACGCGCATGTCTCGGTCCGACAGTTCCTGATGGATCGCTATTTCAGTCTCGTACGGGCTTTTACCCCAGAGATGAGAAGCGTCGCGTATCTCAACCGAGTCGTCAGTCACCCGCAAAAAGACCGGCGCGGACGCTGCGCCAGTGATAACGAGAGCATCGATCCCGACGCGTTTGAGTTCCAAAGCGAAGAAACTCGACGACAACGAATCGGCGATAAACCCGGTGAGCGGCGAGGCGGTGACGACGGCAAATTTCGCCGTCGTGGTCAGCCCAGTGCCGACCAGCGGAGCGCTGGTGAAAATCAGCGGATTCTCGGGTGCAAATGGATCGACCCGAGGCGGCGCATACTCGTACAGCAACTGCGTTCCAAGACCGATCCCGCCAAGCACTTGGCGGAGCTGAGTCTCAGCTACATCTCGCCAAGCGTATGCACCGGTAGAGAGATCGACATGGAGCAAGCGACCATGAAATCCGTACATGCCTACAGACTAGAAGGTGAGGGCTGTAAGTGAAAGGGGGAGCGAGAGTCTTTCGGTGTTCGGTTGGGGAGTCGTTCAACCTGCAAGACCTGGGAGAAGATCGTAGTAGCGGCGACATCCTTCGTCGAGAAGCTTGAGCTGTTGACTTCTTGTCGAGGCAAGCTTATGGAGTCTCCAGCATGGGACGGGAGAGGTGGGAGAAAGGCCCAGTTTTGTAGAACTGCCTGCCAACCCGCCTAATAGCAGGTTGGCAAGGCGAATTGGCCCGATAGTGGTTCGGTGACGAGGAGAGAATTGGAAGGAGGAGCTATCGTGAAAGTCATTGTCTGTTCTGTGGCGGTCACGGCGATCTTGTGTGCGGGTTGTGTCAGCTCGAGTCGCATGGCATACCAGAACCAATTGCAGGAGATCGAACAATCGTACCAAACAGGAAAGATCACAACGGCTGAGTACCTGACACTGAAACAAAACGCCGAAAACGCATACAGGCAACGGAAGGCAACAATTGCTGCCGGGGTACTTGCATCACCATAGGGCCGTAGGCTGGGATAAGGCAACGCTGAATCTCGGCAGAGCAAGAGAAAATCGCCGAGTCTCCGCTCGATTGATTTGCACCTGACCGCCGCCCGTTTGTGGCTTGGAATAAACTCGAACGGATACGTTTGGGCCGCCCCCCCCCCCCAGTTTGTGCGTTGGGGCCGTAGGAAAGTTCCAGGATTGTGAATTTTCGCGCCAGAAAGTCCTTTGTTTTTAAGGGTTAAATTTTTCAAAAGAGACTTTTTCTACGGCATCGTTAGGCCAAGATTGCGTAAGGACGAACCGATGGGGAAGAAAGCACCAACGCGGAAGTCACTCTTTGAACCTGGAGAGGATCCATCCCGTGATCTATACGTGCACAACCGGGGGGACGGCTGGTGGATGTATGCCGATGGCTACCGACTCGCAGCCGAGCTGCTGATCGCAAAGACCGAGACGCTGACACTTGGAGAGTGCAACGCGCTTATCTATCCTGTCGTGTTCCTCTATCGCCATCACCTTGAACTCAGACTCAAGTACATTGTCCTCGTCGGCCAGCGTTTGCGGCGCGAGTCGATCGCGCCACCCACCCACCATCGTCTCGACACGATATGGGGAGAGTGTAATCGCGTGTTACGAGAACGCTCGGTCCCAGTCGCCTCCGGTGATCGTCGCGATATAGAAGAAGTCATCAAAGAACTCGCGCGGTTGGACCCGTCGTCGGATCTATTTCGTTATCCCATGAACAAGGCAGCTACGTTCCCGTTTCCAGATGAGCTACGACAGTTCAACCTTTCTCATTTCGGAACCCAGCTGAGCAAAGTCTCGGAAACCCTTCGAGATATCGCTGGTCTTCTTGACGCTGATCTTGATCTCGAAATGGAGTTCTATGATGAGCTGTACGGTGCCTACGAGTGAGCGACATCAGGCAAGGAAAGAGGACCATAGACTCGGATGAGGCAACGCCGAATCCCAGCAGAGCAGGAGAAACCTGCCTACGGATACGGTTGAACCTTAAACGTCTCATAGGTGGCGGCCCGAAGCAGCCGCGTGGTTGGGTGGGCTAGAGAAGACTGCCCCGACGAGCTGCTTCTTTGCTGCCATGACCTTCGTTTTCATCAGTGGACGCAAGCTGTAAGTATGTATCGCATTGAATACGCTGAAGGCATTGCTGACGATTTAGCACGCTTGCGTCCCTACGACCGTAACCAGATCTTGGACCAACTCGAAGAACGGCTCACATACGAACCGACCAAGAAGACGAGACACAGGAAGCCTCTGCCTAGTTTGATTCCGCCCTGGGCGTATATTGAACCAGTGTGGGAATTGCGTCTGGGAGCATATCGGATCTTCTACGATGTGGATGAACAGACTTCCCTCGTCAAGATTCGGGCGATTCGTCATAAACCGCCACATAGAACGACAGAGGAAATCCTATGAAGACCGTTGAGCTTGAGCACACCACCTTGGAAGGCTGTATCAAAGATGCCCGCCGCCAGCAGGTAATTGTGACCCGCAAAGGGAAGCCTGTGGCGCTCGTGGTAGGCGTCGAAGGGCTAGACGAAGAACAGTTACAACTCGGAAGCAGTGACAAGTTCTGGACGTTGATCGAAACGCGGCGCAGACAAAAGATGGTCAGCCGCACAGAGTTGGAGCGAAGAATCAAAGGCGAGGGCGGGAGTAAGGAAGCAACGGAAGAAAAGCACGAAACGAGGGCGAGGCGACCTGACGCCTAACAAGCACGCTATACTCGACTGCGGCTAGGTTACGGTTCAGAAGGACCATCGGTTTGGATGAGGCAACGCCGCATCCTGGCAAAACCGGCGCAGACTGCTGATGCTATCTCACCCTCCGGCATCGCTCGAAAGAATGAGAATGTGATCGCCGTTGGTCAGCACGGTCTGCATGTCTTTGATAAATTCGCGACCATTGAGATTACAGGCGTACCCGGGAAGTAGGGTGCGCCCATCGGCAGAGAGTGTACTGCCGATTAAGGCGGGACAGATCTCAGCTAAGGAGACAAAGGCATCGGTCACTGTGGCACCCACGGGGAGCGCGAGGGAAACCGTGGCAGTTTGAGCTTTCAGCCGAGCGACGCCAAGCAGCTCGACGGTGAGAGAGAGATGCGAGCTGGAGGCAGAGGGAGCCGAGTTTCTTTTCTCTGTCGCTGTCTCCCGTCTCTGTCTATCGTGCCACAGCACCAATGCCTCTTGATACTCCTCTGGGCTGTTCAGGTTGCGGAAGCTCAGTCCTTCGGGGTCGAAGGACTGGATCTCCTCTGGCGAGACCTTGTGAGTGCGAACCTTGTCGTACAAAAAGATGGGGCGCAGTTCGCCGCGTTCGAGCTGTTGCCGCAACAGCGGGGCTACACTGCGGCGATAGACGGCGAACAGCGGCTGGAGACGTTCTTCCCAGTAAGGGACGACAACATCATGCTCAGTCGCCAGCGCAAGAAGAAAAGCTACAAGGTCGAGATTGAGGAACGGCGCGTCGCAGGAAGTGACGAAGCAGAGTTCTTCGCGTGCGGCTTGCAGTCCGTAGTAAATCCCACCAACTGGTCCTTGATACGCGACGCTATCGCGCACCAGCGTCGCTACAACAGGTGGCAGTTCCTGTTCCGGCGCGGCAACGATCACGATATCAGAGAAGACGTCTCGCAAAATGCGGACGAGATGCACGATAAGCGGCTCGCCATCGAAGAGCAGCAAGGCTTTGGGCTGACCCATGCGAGAGCTTTTGCCTCCGGCGAGGATGATGGCAGAGGCAGGGGGCAGGGATTGGGGATTGGGGATTGGGGATTGGTAAGACATGATAACTCTCTGTTCGATTGTGCGTTTGACCAACCCCCAGCCCCTAACCCCCAGTCCCTCGAAAACACACGCCCTCCGGACACCGCTTTTGCGTCAAATGCGTCATGATCTCATCACCAAAGTATTTGAGCGCCGAAGTGATGGGTAGCGGCGCCGCCTGACCCAGCCCGCAAATCGAGGTGAGCTGCATGGTTTCTGCGAGTTCTCCGATCAAGTCGATCTCGCTGGTCGTGGCTTGGCCTTGTGTGGCGCGGGTGAGAATCTGCACGATTTTGTCGCTGCCCACTCGGCAAGGGACGCATTTGCCGCACGATTCGTTGCGAAAGAAGGTCACAACATTGAGGGCGACGTCGAGCATGCAGACACCTTCGGCCAAAGCGACGACGGCACCGGACCCGAGCATCGAACCGACTTGGGTCAGTGCCTGAAAGTCCAACGCCACATTGGTCATAGAGGCTGGCAAAAACCCCGACGACGCGCCGCCGGGAGAAAAGGCTTTAAGCTTTTTTCCAGTGCTGACCCCGCCGCCGTAATCGCGAATAAATTCTTCCACCGAGAGCCCGAGCGGCACTTCGTAGACCCCAGGGCGTTCGACGTGTCCGCTCAAGCCCAGATATTTCAGTCCGTTGTTGCTTCTGCCCTGCGCTTTGAACCAATCCGCGCCGCGCTGCAAAATGCCGGGAATCATGCTGAGCGTTTCGACGTTATTAATCAGCGTCGGCTTACCCCACAAGCCATGCGTGCCGGGAAACGGCGGCTTGTTGCGCGGCTCGGCACGTTTGCCTTCGAGGGCCTCAAGTAACGCGGTTTCTTCGCCGCAGATGTAGCCACCGGCACTGACGAAGAGTTCGATGTCGCACGAAAACTCAGAGCCAAAGATGCGGTTGCCGACCGCTCCTTGAGCGCGGGCGTCGGCCAAGGCTTGCTCGATCTTGTGTTCTTGGTCGGGGTATTCGTGGCGAATGAAGATGAAGGCTTTGCTTGCTCCAACGACCGCAGCCCCAAGCAGGATGCCTTCGAGCAACAGATGGGGAAATTTTTCCATCAAGAAGCGATCTTTGAAAGTGCCGGGTTCGCTTTCGTCGGCGTTGACGACGAGGTATTTCTCGTTACCGGTGGCGTTGCGGACGATTTCCCACTTGAGGCCGGTGGGGAATCCGGCTCCGCCCATGCCACGGAGACCACTATCTTTGAGGGTCTGGATCACGGCAGTGACATTGCCAGTCGCGAGCATTTGACGTAGTGCGCTGAATCTGTCGGCAGTTTGAGCGTACGGATCGATAGTAAAGACCGTCGATCCGCGCTGTATGAGCGTGTTGTCGGGTGTTGTACCTTGCTGAAAAGCGACGAAGAGACGTTGGAAAAGTGATTCGTCCACTCCCGCGTAAATAGTGTCGTTGATGGCGAGTGCCGGCGCTTGGTCGCATCGCCCCAAGCAAGAGACGCCAGTGACAATACAACTCTCGGCTGATGCAGCCTGTTGTTGCACCGTTTGTTGGAGACGTTGTGCTCCTGCCATGTGGCAAGAGAGGTCCCGGCAGACTTTGATGTCGAGCTTCGGTGGTGGTTGGGTACGAAAATGGGGGTAAAAACTGGCCACCGCTTGGATCTGGTAGAGCGGGACGGTGGCCCGTTGGGAAAAGGTGCGCAGTTCGCTTTCCGGCAAATATCCATGCCGGTCTTGGATGGCTTTCAGTTCACTAATCAGGTTCATGGGCAGTGATGCTAGCACTTGTCCAGAACCGAGTCAGTATGTCGGCGCGGCTACGCGGCTTCCCGAGAGCGCGAAGCGAGCAACACTGGAATGCCGGTCATGACCACAGCTAGTCCGATAAAGAACAAGCCCATGTCTGCTTGCAAACGTAGCGGAGACACTAGCCAGATTGCCGCAGCCGCTACAATCACGACACTTGTTGCAGTCAAAGGTGCGAAGGACATCGGCGCGTTGGTGTCCCTGGCGACTGTGAGTATGGTCGGAAGCACAATCGCACCAGCCCCGACGAGGAGGGCAGGGAGGGTATACATGTTGAGGTCGATACCTGCGAGCCAGAACAAGCTGAGGAGAGCACCTTGGGAAAGCATGACGGCCAGTGCCACCTTCGCCATGGAGCGCAGCGACGTGCCAGCGATGAGTCCGCCCACCGCCGCGAGCAGGAAGAGTGCCCCGGCAAAGCGCCAATACGTACCCTCGACTGCGGAATGCACGGCTGAGAGAACGCCGAGAATACCACCTCCCACGCGGAATTGGACGAGGCCATTGTCGCCGTTTTGGTGCTGAGTAATGAAGGTTCGTGCTCGATTGAGAATGCGATCCATGATCTCGGGCGAATAATCTCGATAGAAGAACGAGACCGCTGTCGTACGGAAGTCCGTCGAAAGGAATCGCTCCACCTCGGCAGGAGTAGCCGCAGAGGAGATGATGCGAAAAATAATTTGGCCAGTGGAATCCATGTCGTCGGGGATGATTTCCCATTTGGGGACATCTTCATGGAACATGCGGGTGACGGATTTTGCCAGACTGGTGATGGCCATGGAGCCAGCGAACTGGGCGTCTTCTGCCATATAGTGCTGAAAATGGTCGAGTGCCCGCAATGCCCGGGGGTCGCGAAAAGCGGCTTCTCCTGGAGCATGAGCAATTACGATGAGTTGATTACCGCCAATGAACTTACGGTTGACCAACGAAGTCGCGCGATTGAAAGGATGGGTAGGATAAAAAAGCGAGGTGCCCCACATAGTTTTCCCAGCCTGGAGTTGAATAACTGCCAGACCGCCAAGCAGGAGGAGGAATGCAATAACGACGGAAGGAACCGCCGGTTGGCGACTGATGGTCTGCAGAAAAGATGCGCACGGTGCGACAAGGCGGGCTCCCCAGGCAGTGGTGGATTTGTGCAGAGAGACGAAGCTCGACCATAGCGGTAATACGGTCCAAAGCGACAAGAAGAGGCCCAGCATCCATCCCACCCCGAGATAGCCAAGAGATTGGAGCGCAGGGACATCTGATCGGGTCAAGGTAAACAGCGCTATCCCGTCGATACAGAGCGCTGTCATTAGTGGACGGCCCAGCGTAGCTGCTGTCCGTTCAATGACGAGATCGCGGTGAGCCTCTGGAGCGAACGGGGTGGCGATTAAGCCGTGCACGCGCGTGAGATGAGACGCCCACGCTATCGCGATAGTCACGCCACGTATCCCCAGGGCAAAAAGCGCGATCAACGCGAGCGGGTCGAAGGCAAGGCCTTTCTGACCGAGCAGGGCGAAGCCCCACGCCGCGCCAAAGAGGTTGACGGCGAGCACTGTCACGGCACAGCTCCATAGTCCTGTTGCCACTCGAGTCCCGATGAGGATAGCTATAGCGCTCACCAGAAGCAGTAAAAGAAAGCGCGGGGCAGCTTCAATGAGCCACGCTGCGAGGACGAGATTGCCCGTGACGTCGATGTCGGTGTTCGTGTCGCGCTCTTTCTCTACCAGTGTCTGTAAGCGAGCGAGCACGGCACGTGGCTCGGCCATGCCGTCCCAAAAGCCAGCGCGGATCAGTGCGGTTTTTTCGTCCGGCGCAACATAGACGCCGCGTATGCCCAAATTGGTGTAGACCGCATTCTTGATCTGCGAGAGCTGCTCAGGCGTCTGCGGCTGTTCGGGATGCTCGATAATTGGCAAAACGCTGATGCCTTCACTGCGGACGCTAATGTTTTTCAGGCGCGGATGCGTGAGCGACATCACCTCGAACGGGTTCACTCCCCTCGTTTCGAGAAGGCTGACCGTGAGGCGGTGCACTTTGTCGAGTGTCCCCGAGGTGAAAATCGTGCCCTCGCGCACAGTCACGGTGATGACTACGGTGTTCGTCATCTTGAGCATGTCTGTGAATTCTTGGTAAAGCTTGACGTGGGGGTGGTGCGCCGGATAGTAGTTGGACAATTTTGATGAGAATGCTGCCGGCCGTGCCGCCCAGGCGGCAGGGAGCACCAAGATGAGACACAAGACACAGGTGAGTAGGCGACGACGCGCCATGAAAAGGCTTGCACGAGCAAACATAATCCCCTCCATCAGCCGATGCGCGGCTACTATACCATCCCTTCGTGAATGGGGCGAGTCATTCCGTTACATGAATTTACCCTCTGGTGGGACGGGCGTTCATGTAACGCCGCCGTTGACAAGCCTTTTCTCCCTAGTCTAAGAGAGTGAGCACGCTTGTTTGCATCCGGCAAAGGAGGGAGTTCCGTCATGCACATGGGAAGAATCCGACCCTGGAGGTTATGGGTAGGAATCATTGTCTTAGTAGGTACTGTCGTTTGGCAATCGGGAGAGCTACGTGCTCAGGATAGTGCCCCGATTCGTGACCACTTGTATGCTGTACATATGTTTTCTGCCACTGAAGCTTGGACGGTAGGAAGCTTTGGTGCGATCTACCACACCAAAGACGGTGGTAAGCGTTGGGAAAAGCAAGATGGCGGCGTTATTGACCCCTTGTACGGGGTGCGGTTCATTAGCGAAAAAGAAGGTTGGGTGTCTGGGAAGTCGGGCCTCATCCTCCATACTGTGGATGGCGGCGTCAAATGGGAAAAGCAAATCAGTGGCTCAACCTATCACCTCTTCAATATTACCTTCGTTGATGCGCAACACGGCATCGCAGTTGGCGATTACGGTGCGGTGTTAGTGACGGCGGATGGTGGGAAAACGTGGGAGAACAAGTCTCCCGGTGAAGACGTGTTCCTCTACAGCGTGCAGATGAGCAGTTCAGGGAAGGCCTGGATCTCGGGTGAGCGTGGTACGTTGCTCGTCAGTGAAGACTTTGGTGCGTCATGGCAGAAGAAAGATACCGGAACCGAAGCGACGCTCTTGGGGATGAGTTTTGCCGACGATAGCTGGGGATGTGTGGTCGGTATGGACGGCACAATCCTGCAAAGCGCGGACGGCGGACAGTCGTGGAAACCGTATGAGAGCCCGGTACAGACGGCACTCTATGGGGTCATCATCGATGGGAACTCTGGATGGGCGGTGGGAGATGAAGGGGTCATTCTCACTTCTTCTGATGGTGGGAAAAATTGGAGCCTCGTCGATTCGCCAGAAGAACTCTCATTGTATTGGATGATGGGAGTATCGACGGTGCAGCAAGGCGCACTTGGCGTCATTGGGGGATCAAACGGGCTCGTCCTCACAACGCAGGGGAAGACCGTCGATTTTGCTGCTCGTTTTAAGAAGAATTAATCGAGAGCATTCTTCGGGCGTGCTTCCATTCGGGAAGTGCGCCTGCATTCGCATCTTGATCTGAAGAAGGAGGGTTCCTCAATGCTACCGCGCAGTTGGATGGAAGCGTACATCAACTTTCTCCTCAAATTTCGCATACTCATTATCGGCCTCGTCACTATTGCCACCATTTATGCTGCGTACTACGCCACGCAAATGCGGGTGTACACCAACTTCTTCGATCTGTACCCTCCGGGCCATCCTTACATCCAGTTGTATCAGCAATATCGCCGCATGTTCGGCACCGCCAACGTGCTCATGCTGATGATCGAATGCAAAGAGGGCGACATCTTTAATGTCGATACCATCAGTAAAGTCAACTATGCAACGCTAAAAGTTGTAGAGACTTCTGGCGTGAACCCCTACCAAATTCGCTCGCTGACGCACCCAAAAGTCAAGAATATTCGCATCCGCGGTGCCATCATCACTGCCTATCCCATCATGTACCCTGGGCCACCCAAAACCCCGGATGACATCGCAGCTATCAAAAAAGCGGTGTACACCAACGAAGGGGTACATGGGTTTTATGTCGCTCAAGACAATACTGCGGCATTAATTACTGCTGGATTTTGGGAGGAGGGGGTCGATTTTCGCAACTTGTATGAACGCATGCAGAGTATTCGTGAGGAAATCGAGAAAGACGGCAAGCACACCGTCTATATCAGCGGCTTTCCGATGCTCTATTCTTGGGTGTTCAGCTACAAGAATTACATCCTCGGTGTTATCGGCATCACTGCCGTCATTATTTTGGCGATGCTGTGGTTTTATTTCCGGACTGCCACGGGAGTATGGGTGCCGCTCTTTTCGGGTGCGCTCAGTTCTTTGCTGGCGTTGGGCTTAGCTGGGCGTTTCGGCTTCAACCTTGACCCGCTGGTCCTAGTGGTGCTGGTCCTCATTACTGCCCGTGCCCTCTCGCATTCCGTCCAATCGATGGAGCGTTATCATGAGGAATATCACCGCCTGCAAGACAAGCAGCAAGCGATCATGTCCTCATACCTGGGGTTGTTCAGCCCTGCCATTGTGTCGATCGCGGCGGATGGGTTTGCGACCCTCACGTTGGCGCTTGCCCATATTCCCTTGATCCAAAAGCTCGCCTACGTTTCTAGTTTCTGGATTTTTACTATCTTTATCAGTGTGGTGACGCTCCACCCGATTATCCTTTATTACATCCCACCGCCGCCGCACGACCCGAAAGCTGGTACGCGCTTTTCCGACAAGCTCTATACCTCCATCAACCGGGCAATGGTGGCTATCAGTCAGGGAAATAATCGCTATATCGTCTTGGCGTCGTTCTCTATTGCCTTGGCCATTGGCATGGTGTACTCGCGCTATCTCAAAATTGGCGATGTTTCGATTGGGAAGGCGCTGATGTCTGCGACACACGATTACAATGTGTCGTACGATAAGATCAACGAAAAGTTCGTTGGTGCCTCGCAGTTGGTGATTCTGGCTGAGGGCAAGCAAGAGGGCGTCATTAAGGACCCGCAAGTTTTGCAAACCCTCGAGCGATTCCAACGTTTCATGGAGCAACAAGAGCTTGTGGGTGGGTCGATTACCATCACCACAATGGCTCGTCGGCTCTATCAGATGTTTCAGGAGGGTATTCCCAAGTGGGCGATCATTCCTGACAATCCCCGCGATGTAGGGAACATTTTCTATCAGTTCCTGAACACGCTTGGTGCAGATGATCTCGACGGTTTCATCGACAAAACGTCACAGAACGCGACCATCACCGTGTACTACAAGGATTATAACCACGCGACAGTAGTCGGCTCGATTGGGCGTGCCCAGCAGTTCATCGACGAAAACCCGGTGGAAAATATCCAGTTTCGCCTCGCCGGTGGTCTCCTCGGTATCCTCGCGGCAGTCAACGAAGAAGTAGAATGGTCGTACAAATGGAATCTCATCTTAGTGATGGTCACGGTCTTTGTGTTGAGCATGTTGACCTACGCCTCGGTGGTTGGGGCGCTGATTGTGATGATTCCCTCGATTGTGGCGCAACCGCTATCTGAAGCCATCATGTACTGGATGGGCGTCGATGCCAATATCAATTCGCTGCCGGTCGCAGCCGTCGGTATCGGTATTGGTATCGACTACGGCTACTATGTGCTCTCGCGCGTCGTGGAAGAATTCCAGCGTTACAACGATCACGAAAAAGCCATTGAAGAAGCGCTGATGACCACAGGCCGAGCGATTATGTTTACTGGAACGACGCTGACTGTGAGCGTGTTCTTCTGGATTTTCTTCCCGATGAAGTTTCAATCGGAGATGGCGATTCTTTTGACGTTGCTGCTCTTCTTGCATGTGGTTGGAGCTTTAGCGTTCATTCCCGGCATGATTTCGTTGTTGAAGCCGCGCTTCCCGCTGCCACCGAAAGTCATGGTCATTGTGTTATTAGCGATCTTTATCCCTTCTGGGATACTCTATTACTTCGATATGGCAGACTTGTTGGAGCTGGGTATTCTTGCACTGGTCGTTGGAGTCGGAGAGCATCTCTACGCGACGCGACACAATATCGGCATGGAGCTGCGTATCTAGCAAGAGCCGAGTTTCGAGCAGTCCCAAAGAGGTATGTTGTAAAGGTGTGTCGTTATGTTGCCACGTAGTTGGATGGAAGCCTATCTTCGTTTTCTGCTGAATTTCCGCTGGTCTATTATTGCCTTGCTGACGATCCTGACTCTCTTCCTTGGCTGGCAATCGCTGAATATGCGTGTGTACACGAACTTCTTCGATCTTTATCCGCCAGGACACGAATACATTCAGTTGTACCAGAAATATCGACGTATGTTCGGCACTGCCAATGTGCTGGTTATGTCGATTGAGAAGAAAGAGGGCGATATTTTCAACGTCGATACCTTGAATAAGATCAATTGGGCGACGTTGCAAATGCTGGAGACGGCTGGAGTGAACCCATACCAACTGTTCTCGTTGACGCACCCAAAGATGAAGAACATTCAGATCAAGGGTGCCATCATCACCGCTTATCCCATTATGTATCCGGGGCCGCCAAAAACGGAGGATGACGTTAAGGCGATTAAAAAGGCCGTATATACGAACGAAGGCGTGCATGGCTTCTTTGTCTCGCGAGATAACGTCGCGGCGCTGATCTCCGCCGGTTTCTGGGAGGAGGGCGTGGACTTCAGCAACCTCCACGACCGCATTACCAAGATTCGCCAAACCGTAGAAGCCGATGGACAGCACAAGGTCTATGTAGCTGGGTTTCCCATGCTGTATTCATGGGTCTTCAGTTATAAAAATCATATTTACGGAATCATCTTTCTCTCCATCCTCGTCATCATTGTCTTGCTCTGGTTCTATTTCCGCACCGCCACCGGGGTCCTCGTGCCCTTAGGGTCTGGACTGTTGAGTTCATGGTGGGCATTGGGGTTCGCTGGCTACTTTGGCTTTAACCTTGATCCCCTCGTGCTCGTGATTTTCGTGCTTATTACCGCCCGTGCCCTCTCCCACTCGGTGCAGTCCATGGAACGCTACCACGAGGAGTATCACCAGGTGGGGAACAAGCGTGAGGCGATCATGAACTCCTATGTGGGCTTGTTTAGCCCAGCGCTTGTCTCTATCGCCACCGACGCCTTCGCTATTCTGACGCTCGCTGTCGCGCGTATTCCGGTGATCCAAAAGATTGCCTATGTGACGTGCTTCTGGGTCTCGACTATTGCGATTAGCGTGGTGACCTTACACCCTATCATCTTGTCTTTCCTGCCGCCGCCAAAAGATGATCCCAAAGCAGGCACGCGCTTTTCCGATCATCTCTACAACACCATTAACCGCTTCATGGTGAAGATCAGTCAAGGCGGGTATCGCCATGCCCTGATCGCAATCTTTGCTGGATTCATGGTGCTGGGCATGACGTACTCGCGCTACCTAAAAATTGGCGATGTGTCGATCGGCAAAGCCCTGCTCTACGATTCTCACGACTACAATGTGTCGTATGACCGCATCAACGAGAAGTTCGTCGGTGCCTCGCAACTGGTGATTCTGGCCGAGGGTGCAGAGGAGGGAGTGATCAAAGACCCCAACGTGCTGACTACCCTAGAGAAGTTTCAACGCTTCATGGAGCAGCAAAAACTAGTGGGCGGCAGCATTACCATTACCACTATGGCGCGCCGTCTCTACCAAATGTTTCAGGAAGGCATCCCGAAGTGGGCGATCTTGCCGGATAACCCGCGTGACATCGGCAATATCTTCTTCCAGTTTCTCAACACCTTGGGATCGGATGATCTTGACCGTTTCTTGGACAAGAACTCCCAGAACGCTACCATCACCGTCTATTATAAGGACTACAACCACGAGACCGTGGTCGGATCGATCTCTATGGCACGGCAATTCATTGAGGAGAACCCGGTCGAGAATATCCAGTTCCGTTTAGCAGGTGGGCTCCTCGGGATATTGGCGGCGGTAAACGAAGAAGTGGAATGGTCGTATAAATGGAACTTGATCTTAGTGATGGTGTCCGTGTTCGTGCTCAGCGTGTTGACTTATGCTTCGGTGGTGGGGGCGTTGATCGTGATGATTCCGTCGATCGTGTCTCAACCTTTGTCCGAAGCTGTTATGTATTGGATGGGCATCGACGCCAACATTAATTCCTTGCCGGTTGCAGCGGTAGGCATCGGTATTGGCGTTGATTATGGCTACTATGTCCTTTCGCGGATCATCGAGGAATTTCAGCGTCACGGCGATCACGATCGCGCTATCGAGGAAGCGCTCATGACCACCGGGAAGGCCATCATGTTTACCGGCTCGACTTTAACCATGGGGGTGTTGTTCTGGATTTTCTTCCCTATGAAGTTTCAGTCGGAAATGACGATTTTGCTGGTGATGTTGCTCTTCTTCCATATTGTCGGTGCCTTGGCGTTTATTCCTGGTATTGTCTCCTTGTTGAAACCACGCTTCCCATTACCCAACAATGCGATGATGGTGGTGCTCACCCTGACGTTCGTTCCTGCTATCGTGCTCTACTACTTCGATTACGCTGACTTGTTGACGTTGGGGGCGCTTGCTCTTATCGTGGCAGCGGGCGAACACTGGTGGGCAACCCGGCACGACATCAGTATGGAACTCCGCACCTGATCTTGATGCTGGTGTTGCTGCGAGGCCGAAAGGGGGCATGAACTGCCCCCTTTCTCTATCCTTGCTCCTTCACATCGAAATGAGGGCGGCGCGTGCGTCGCCCTTTTTATTTGTGCGGACGGATTTGCCTTCTGTCGTCATCTGGAATAAATCTAGTCGGCAGGGAGTTATGGCACGATGAGTATGATCGAAGTCGAAAATGTCACGAAACGGTTCGGGCCGATCCTTGCGGTCGATCATATTTCATTCTCGATTGCTCGCGGCGAAGTGGTTGGCTTCCTTGGTCCGAATGGTGCCGGCAAAAGCACGACCATGCGGATTCTTGCTGGTTTCTTCCCACCTACGTCTGGACGGGCCACTGTCGGGCAATTCGATGTCGTCTCGCAGTCGTTTCAGGTCCGCCAGATGATTGGTTACTTCCCTGAACGCGTGTCTGTCTATCCGGACCTTCCGGTCCGCAGTTTTCTCGATTTTGTGGCCGAGGCCAAAGACGTCCCACGCATGTCGCGGAAGAGTGAAGTGGCCCGCGTTATCGACGCCTGTGGACTCGACCGCGTCAAAGATCGTGTGATTGGCCATCTCTCGAAAGGCTATCGGCAACGTGTGGGGATTGCGCAGGCGCTGCTGCATAAGCCACAGGTGCTTATCCTCGACGAACCGACCATTGGCCTCGACCCAGAACAAGTCGTCGAGATTCGTCGCCTCATCCGCGATTTAGGTTCAGAGCGAACGGTCATCCTGTCTACCCACATTCTCTCTGAGGTAAGTTCAGTCTGTGACCGCGTCATTGTGATTGATCGCGGCAAGATTTTGGCTTCGGAGTCACTGGCTAATCTCCGTGCGCAACTCCAGCGGACCCGCCAAATCCGTGTGGACCTCGAAGGACCAGAGGCTCCAGTTTCTGGCCTCCTGCAATCGTTTCCTGGTGTCGAAAGCCTGCGGCGTACGAGTAGCGACACGGCATCATTGGCGTTCGTTCTTGACTATCAAGGTGAAGATATCCGCAAACAAGTCAGCAAGGCTATTCTTGACCAAGGCTGGGGCTTACTGGAAATTCGCTCGTTAGAGCCGACTTTGGAGGATATGTATCTTCAATTGATCCGCCTCGAAGACCGTCGGCTTGAGGCGGCGCTGTAAAGAGGACTTGCTCTCCTGAACCTTCTCATTTGATGCTGCCATACGTGTATGAAATCCCTGTGCGTTTTTAAGAAAGAGCTTCGCCTCTACTTCGGATCATTCATCGCTTATTCTCTGGCGACAGCATTTCTGCTGCTGACCGGCTATTTCTTCTACACCGACATGGTCTTCTACGATCTCTTCGGCGATTTCATGGACATCACTGCCTCGTTGTGGGCGTACTATTTCCAAGACGTGCGCTTCGTGACGCTGTTGATCCTACCGCTGTTGACCATGCGGTTATTTGCTGAAGAGAAAAAGCTCGGGACCCTCGAACTCCTGTGGACCTATCCCCTGACCGATGTCCAGATTGTGCTCGGGAAATTTTTGGCATGTCTCCTCGTTTTTGTGCTGATGGTGTTCGGGACGTTGCTCTACCCGCTGATGCTCTCGACCGTGCATAACTTTGCCTGGGGGCCGCCACTGGCAGGATATTTGGGCGTGATCCTTCTTGGTGCTACCTTCATTGCGTGTGGCACTTTCATCTCCTCTTTGACCGAGAACCAAGTTGTATGTGCCATGTCCACGTATGGCGTCTTAGTGTTCTTTTGGTTTCTAACATGGAATGAAGAGGCGGTCGGACCACAGATGATCGGTACGATCAGCCGGTTCTCGCTCTTTGATCGCTTTGAGGACTTTTCAAAGGGCGTCATCAACTCGCAAGATGTCGTTTTCTTCCTGCTAGCGACCGTTTTCTTTTTGTATCTTACCTTGCAATCTTTGGAGTCGCGTAAATGGCGCGGGATGCGATAGTGCCTTCTTCCTCACCAGCAGAAGTCGGTTGGTTGAGCCGTGAGTCGACGAAGCGATTCATCTTACTCGGCCTGGAAGTTGTTTTCTTCCTTGTGCTGATCATTGCCATTGAGGCCTTGGTCACTCGGGCGAACACGCGCTTCGACCTTACACCGGAAAAGAAATACAGCCTTTCGGAAATGACTTCGCAGGCGCTGCACGCGTTGAATAAACCCGTGCAAGCTACGGTCTTCTACCGGCGGGGCGAGCGAGAAAAACATGGCGAGCTGCTCGACCTCATGACGCAAGAGTCGTCGTTCTTTTCGTACCAACTCTTCGACCTTGATCGCGCCCCAGGGTTGGCGCAACGCTATGGTGTGACTGCCTACGGGACGACCGTCGTTGAGACCGAGGATAATCGTCTCACTCTTCCTTTGGCAGACGAAGAACGCTTGCTCAACGCGCTGTTACGAGTCGTGCAGTCAGAGAAGACGCTCTACTTCCTCGTTGGCCATGGGGAGAACGATCCGGTCGAGCCTGAAGAACGCTCTGGCTATGGTGTGTTACGGAAAGTGTTAGAGACCGAAAATTACCGAGTGCGTCCGCTCCCGCTTTTGACAGTGCGGAAGATCCCTTCTGATGCTAGTTTGATCATCGTCGCCGGTCCCAAAGGAGAATTAAGCCCGGGAGAACTTGATGCTATGACCACCTACCTCCAGGCCGGTGGTCACATTATTTTTATGCTCGACCCATATACTGTGCCGGCTCTTTCTGGGTATCTGTCACAGTTCGGGTTCAAGATGGAAGAGACTGTCGTTGTTGACGATCAGAACCAAGTGGCAGGTGGTGAGCCCCTGATGCCGATGATCGCGAATTTCTCCAAAGAAGTTTTTCCGCGCCAACCGCGCGGAGAGCCGATGCTTCCGGTGGTGCAGCCTGTGCGAGTGCAAGAGGGAGGGAAGGCTCAAGCGTTCGCGTTTTCCAGCGATACGAGTTGGATTGTGAAGAGCAAAGAACGTGCAGAACGGAATGAACTGGCGTTCAAGAGCGGTGAAGACGAGCGTGGTCCATTTCCTGTTGCTGCTGTCGCCACAGTTGGCGAAGGTGAAAAAGCTGGGAAAGTTGTGGTATTGGGCGACTCGGACTTCGTCAATAATTTCTATGTGCGCGTCCCAGGCAATGTCGATTTCTTCATGAACACGGTCAGTTGGATTGTTGGCCGCCAGGAGCTTGTGGCCTTGGGGCGTACGCCTAATGCGCCGGTGTCGAAACGAGGCTCCACTCCGAAACAAAGTTTATACATGACCGCTGGACAATCGCGGCTTTTCTTTTGGGTGATGGTGGTGCTCGAACCTGTGGCTGTGTTTCTGCTCGGTATGGCAGTGTTTGCTCGTCGGAGGCAAAAAGGATGAGTGGGGAAACGCGTCGCGTTGTAGTCCTGGGACTGTTGGCTTGCCTTCTGGGCGGCTACGCCTATGTGACGGCACCTGAAAAGAAAGTGCTCGGGTCAGATGCTGCAAGGAAGCCTGACCGTCCGGTGCTCGATTTCCTTTCGGATAAAGTCACACGGCTGACCGTCGCTTTCGAGGGAAAGCAATTAGTGTGTCAGCGCACCCCCCAAGGCTGGATAGAACCGACGAGTGGTATCCCTCTGCGGCAAGATGCAGTTGACGATTTTCTGGCCAATCTGCATAAGCTGCTGCATTTAGGCGAAGTCGATGGAGATCCTCGGCTTGGCGAGGAATTTGGTCTGAAACCCCCAGTCGCTCAAGTGTCGATGCAAATCGAGGGTGAAAGTCCCCGAACCTTAGCGCTCGGCAAGAATAACCCTGTGCAGTCCAGCCTCTATGCGCAGATCAACGAAGCCCCGCAGATCGTGTTGGTCGGCTCTGTGATCATTTGGGACATGCGTAAGCTTTTCTTAGCCGCGCTCCCGACGAGTTAATCGAGCAAAAGAGGCAGAGAAGGGAGACAGAGATAGAGAAACCTCTCCATCCCAATCTTTCTCCTCGCTCCCTCAAACCTCCGTCTCTATCTCAACTCCCTATTTAATTTCCTCTTTACTCCGCCGGTCTTCTCATATAGCTTCCCCCTGCCTCTGACGCATTGAGCGCGGAGAGTCGAAGACATGTGGGAAGAAGGGGAGTTATGGACAGACACCCGAGAAATCGAGCTCGCTGGTGGCAGTGGGCGGGTCTGAGCCTGTTATGCGCTATGTGCTTGGTGCCGACACGCGCCAATGCAATTTTCCTTGATAAAGAGGAAACCTTACGTTTTAATGGTCGGGTCTATAACCGGACTGGGTTCGCAACGCAAAGTGCAGCAGACAACACACGTTTACGTACACCGTTTAACGACTGGAACATGCTGCAGAACCGTACCTTCATCCAGATGGAGATGCGGCACAACCTCACTGAGTTGATCCACGGACGCTACGATGGGCTGCTGTCGTTCTTACAGGTTCCACTAGCGCCGCTTCGCCTTCTCGCTCCTGACGATATGGACTACTTTATGACCTATCGTGGGGAATACGACGGCGTGTGGGACTATGGACCGGACGTGTTTAGCGAGAGATTCGTGCGTAACTCGGCAGGCGATAAACTCCGCACGCGCCAGCGACTGCGTCATCGCCATCGTTTATTCGAAGCTTACGTGGACTACACCAAAGGTCCTTTGTTCCTGCGCATCGGTCGCCAGAATCTTTCCTGGGGCGAAACCGATGTGTTTCGGTTGCTGGATCAGATCAATCCTCTCGATGCGAGCTTCGGTGGGTTCCTCGTCCCGCTCGACGAACGCCGAGTGCCCCTCGATATGCTGCGCGTCATCTACGGTTTAGGTAGCCAAGGCCCATTTTCGGAAATTGATGTTGAGGGCTACGTCGCGCTTGACGACAAAGTCGCTGAGAGTGTGCCTGCTGGTTCGCCCTGGGCGACGCCGAACCCTCCTGGGATCAACGGATTTGTGAAGAAACCAGCACGTAATTTCACCGATGCACGCGGCGGTGGACGTATCCTTGGAGTCATCGGAGATTTTACCTTTAGCATCGCGCATTATTATACCTATCTCGACGCGCCGACCTTGCGGATCGTGGTGCCGACCAGGGCAGGCAGTCCGCCGATCGACCTCGGTGAGTTTGAAACTGCCGTCTCTGAGGGAAAGACCTCGCGGTTCTTGGTCGATCATTTTCATGCCAATCAGTGGTTTCCCAAAATGCAGATTAGCGGTGGCACGCTCAGCTTTAGTGTGCCGCAGTTATCTGCCGTGGTGCGCAGCGAATTGGCCTATTTCTATGCCGAGCCATTTTTCTTGAACTCCGCGCCGAACCAACTTCTGGGCCCGGCACTTACCGGAAAAGTGACGCCTGGTTATCGTCAAGTCGGCGTCAATCCTGTCACGAAAAAACCGTTGCTCTACTACAAGAACGACATTGATCGTTCCGATGTCGTGCGTTGGTCACTAGGGATCGACATCAATCGCTACATCCGTTTCTTGAACCCAACCCAATCCTTTCTCATCAGCGCACAAGCCTTCGGTACCCATATCCTCGATTTTAATGACACCTCGTTGCAATCGGTCTCGCCCGATTTTGGCTTTGGCCATGCTGCCGCTGCCGTACGTGATCCCCATCGCAAGAACCAAGCCTTCGTGAACTTGGACCCGTACCAGATCATTAACACCCTCTCAGTCTCGACTTCGTATCGCTCGGGCGTGGTGTCGCCGGCGTTAAACTTTTTCTACGACTGGCAAGGCGCTTTCGTTCTGCAACCCGGAGTGACCTTGACGCGCGATCCGTTCCGCTTGCTGTTGCAATACAACTTCATCGACGGGCAATTTAACGGCATTGGTTTCCTGCGCGATCGCGATAATTTCATTATCCAGCTGGAGCTGGTGATCTAACACGACAGATGCCCCGCTCGGCTAGGCCAGAAAGGGCCGTGGAGTGGACATGCGCGGGTGGCAGCGGATATACTCTGCCCACTTTTTTACGAGGAGACAGTCATGGGGCTGCGTACAGCGGAACAATACAAGGCAAGCTTAAAAGACGGGCGTGAAGTTTATTATCGCGGAGAGAAAGTCGAGGATGTCACCACTCATCCAATCATCGGGATCGCGGTGGACCACGCCTGCATTGATTACCACATGGCCGAAGATCCCAAGTACCGGGACTTAGCTGTCATGACCGACCCTCAGACCGGAGACCAGTATTCGCGCTATTATCATCTTCCACAGAACACCGAAGATTTGCTGAAGCGCAGCCAATTGATTGCCTCTAGCACGCGCGAAGGTGCAACCCTCGTCATTCTCATCAAAGAAATCGGCACGGATGCGCTCTACGCTCTGCACGTTGTTGCCGAAGAAATGGCCAAGCGCGGTAAGCCAGAATACAAAGAGCGCGTGGAGAAATACCATCGCATGTGTCGTGACCGCGACTACGGTGTCGCCGTGGCACAGAGCGATGTCAAAGGTGATCGTGGCCTTGGTCCGCAGGGGCAAGAACACCCTGATTACTATCTGCGCATTGTTGAGCGCCGTGCCGACGGCATTGTGGTGCGAGGAGCAAAGATCCACACCTCGGTGTTGACCAATACTGACGA
Organism: Pseudomonadota bacterium; assembly: GCA_005804965.1. Lineage (GTDB taxonomy): Bacteria > Desulfobacterota > Binatia > Bin18 > Bin18 > SYOC01. The sequence continues at coordinate 19,575 of SYOC01000108.1, read as the reverse complement.
AGTCATCGTCCTGCCGACACGCGCCATGAAAGCCGGTGACGAAGACTATTCCGTGGCCTTCGCTGTTCCTGCCAATACCAAAGGGTTGAAGCTGATCGCCAGCTCCTACGGCGGTTTCAAGAAAGACCCGTTTGAATATCCCATCAGCGCCAAACACAAAATGATGGAGACGATCACCGTTTTCGACGATGTCTTCGTGCCGTGGGACCGCGTCTTCATGTGTGGCGAAACCGACGCCGCCGGGTTCTTAGCGCTCACGTTTGTGAAGTTTCACCGCTTCACTGCCGTCTCCTACAAGCTGCCGTTGCTGGAGATGTTGGCTGGCTCCGCGCGTGCTATTGCTGAGTATAACGGCATTGAGAATGCTGGGCACATTCGTGAGAAATTGACGGAACTGGCCGCGTATCATGCCACGGTGCAAGGGTTGATTATTGCCGCCGCGCAAAACTGTGTCGTGACGCCTCCGGGGATTGCCATTCCCAATGTATTGTTCACCAACGTAGCAAAATATCAATTCGCCTCGAACTATCACGACGCCGTGCAGATGGTGCAAGATGTGAGCGGCGGGTTACTCGTGACCGGGCCGAGTGTGGAAGATTGGCGCAGTGAAGCGACCGGGCCGTTCTTAAAGAAATATCTTGGCGGCAAAAAAGGTATCCCGACCGAGCATCGTCTGCGTATGATGAACCTGATTTCCGACCTGACCGCCTCGGATTTCGGTGGCTATCAGGAAGTGTTGGCGGTGCATGCCGAGGGTTCGCTGGAAGCCGAGAAGCTCCAGACCTATCGCGAGTACGATTTCAAAACCGCCGCTGATTATGCCCGCGAAGTCGCGGGCATTAAGTAGCGATTAGGTTTTGGGGCTGTTCGTACCGTTCCTTGAACCCACCGAACAGCTCCAATTCCTCCGCCGTGTATGTGGTGTGCGTGTGGCTGGCATGCGGGAAATAGAAGCGCATGACCGATTGCCCTTGCGCATCCTCGAAGATTGCGACTGGGCTGACGGACCCGCCATGACCACGCTCCTCGATAAACCGTACCTGCTTGACCGTGGCGAGGTTGACGTGCAAATGCCAATTCTCGCACTCTATGGCCGCCCAGTCTCCAGCAAAAGCGACGTTCTGCGGTGGCTTGCGCAACATTAGCTCACCGATGGCCTCGTTGCGTCCCACCGTGCAAATGAGCGACGGGGTATGCGTCAGCTCGGTCAGCAACTGTTGCAGGTCTGCGGTCATGCGCATCTCCGCTGGAACGTTCGGTTGCTGCCGAGTTACTCGACCGTTACGCTCTTCGCCAAATTGCGCGGCTGGTCGACATCTGTATCGCGGTAAACTGCGCTGTAATAGGCGAGAAGCTGCAAAGGGATCGTCAGCAGAATGGGCATCAGTAGGTGATTGGTGGTCGGTACCTGGATGACTTCCCAGGCGATGTCTTCTAGCTCAGGCGAGGGGGCGTCGGTAATGGCGATAATGCGCCCGCCGCGCGCTTCAACTTCTTTCATGTTGCTCAGGGTTTTTGCGTAGACCGGGTCCTTCGGCAATAGCACCACGACCGGCATTTCTTCGTCGATCAATGCGATCGGCCCGTGCTTCATCTCTCCGGCAGGGTAGCCTTCGGCGTGAATGTACGAGATCTCTTTGAGCTTTAAGGCACCTTCCAGGGCAATGGGGTAGTTCACTCCGCGTCCAAGATAGAGAAAATCCTTCGCATGTCCGTATTTCTTGGCGATTTTTTCGATGTGCTTGGTTTTTGTGAGGATCTCCTGCACTTGCGCCGGGAGGTTGATAAGATCGTCAATCAGTTGTCGCCCGCGTCCTTCGTCGAGCACGCCGCGCCGTCGCCCCAGGTAGACGGACAGAAGGTAGAGCGCGGTGAGTTGGGTCGTGAACGCTTTGGTCGAAGCGACGCTGATCTCTGGTCCAGCATGCGTGTACAGCACGATGTCGGAGCGTCGGGGAATCGAGGCATCGACGACATTGCAGATAGCTAAAGCCGGGAGCCCGAGGCTCTTACCGCCTTCGAGAGCGGCAAGCGTATCCGCAGTTTCGCCAGATTGGGAAACGGCAAGGATGGCAGCGTGCCGTTCCAGCGGGGAGTTGCGATAGCGAAATTCGCTACCGTAATCGACCTCCACTGGAATGCGGGCTAGTTCCTCAAGATAAAATTTCCCCGCCAGACAGGCATGCCATGCCGTGCCGCAGGCAACCAGCGCGATCCGTTGGATGGAATTTAACAACTCGCTATGCTCATCGAACTCGCCGAGCGAAACATCGCTTTCCTCGGGGAGGATGCGCCCGCGCATGGTGTCAATAATGGCCTGCGGCTGTTCGTGAATTTCCTTGAGCAGAAAATGTTTGTAGCCACTTTTCTGGGCGGTGACAGTGTCCCATTCGATGGTGCGTGGTTCGCGTTCGATGGGCTGCCCCTGAAAATCGGAGAGGGTAACGTACTCCCGTGTCACTTCTGCCATCTCGCCGTCTTCGAGGAAAGTGACTTTGCGCGTGTATTCAAGCAATGCTGGGACATCAGAAGCAACAAAATTTTCATGCTCTCCGAGGCCGATTACGATCGGCGTCGCGTTTTTTGCCGTAAGAATTTTGCCCGGCTCATCCTCGCACAGGACGACAATAGAGAACGCACCTTCCAGTTGTTTCAGCGCTGCACGTGTAGCCAAGGTGAAAGACAATCCCTGCTGGATATAGTCGTCGATCAAGTGGGAAATGACCTCGGTGTCGGTTTCTGAATTGAAAGTACGGCCTTTCGCTTGTAGTTTGTGACGAAGATCGAGGTAGTTTTCGATGATGCCATTATGGATGACCACGATCTTTCCAGCGCGGTGTGGGTGCGCATTTTCTTCCGACGGGCGTCCATGCGTGGCCCAGCGCGTGTGGCCCATACCGATGGAGCCGTGTACCGGCTGGTCTTGTAACAGCCGGTCGAGATTGGTCAATTTTCCTACCGAACGGCGGACGAGAATACCGTCTCGCGAACCGCCGTTGGCAAAGATAGCAACTCCCGCCGAGTCATAGCCCCGATATTCGAGGCGTTGCAGTCCTTTGAGCAGGACCGGTGCCGCTTCTCTATGCCCGATGTAGCCGATGATACCGCACATGATGGGAGTCCTTTGGGTTTGTTGGGTTGAATGAGTCTATTTCTTTTCAGCCTCTTTTGCTCTTTTTGCCGCTGTCCACCCCTCTCGCACGTGTTCTTGGCGCGCGTTGAAAACGAGTGCACCAGCAGGTACGTCGTGTCGTACGGTGGTGGCGGTGGCGATGTACACATCGTCATGAATGGTGATGGGAGCGACCAACGTGGTGTCGGACCCGACCTGCACGCGGTCGCCGATCGTGGTCTTGTGTTTGTGAAATCCGTCGTAATTGCAGGTGATAGTACCAGCGCCGATATTCGCGTCGCGACCAATTTCCGCGTCGCCGATGTAGGCGAGATGCTTCGCTTTGGTGTGCTCGCCGATCCGCGATTTTTTGACTTCGACAAAGTTGCCGATCTCGGCTCGCGGAGCTAGCACGGTGCCGCCGCGCAAATGAGCGAACGGACCGACATCGGAGTGGTCCCCGAGTTCGCTCTCGTTCAAGACGACAGAGAAACGCACGTGGGCATCGTTGCCGATGGTGCTGTCCAGAATATACGCGCTGCCGTCGATGCGGCAACGCTCGCCGATGGTGGTTTTGCCTCGGAGCTGCGTGTTGGGGCCGATGACTGTGTCTTGGCCGATAGTGACGTCTTCCTCGATATACACCGTGTCCGGGTCTTCCAAAGTGACACCCGCCGCCATCCACTGTTGGCGGAGCTGAATTTGTCGCGCTTTTTCCATCATGGCGAGATCCTCCCGAGAATTGATACCGCCTACTTCGTTCGGGTCATGCGTGAGCACCGCGTAGGTTGGCAGGTTCATGGTCACCGCCTGCGCTACGATATCTGTCAAGTAGTATTCTCCTTGAGCGTTCTGCGGCTGAAGCTGTTGTAAGGCCGAGAAGAGAAAGTCAGAACGCACGCAATAAATGCCGGTATTGATTTCCTGCACTGCGCGTTCTGCCGCAGTCGCATCGCGTGCTTCGACGATTTTACGGACTTGGCCGTCCGATGTGCGGATCACACGACCGTATTGGGCGGGATCATCAAGGCGAATGGTGAGAACGGACAGCGTAGCCTGCCGCTCGCGATGTTGTTGGACGAACTGCGCGAGCGTCGTGGTCGTCAGCAGCGGGGTGTCACCACAGACGATCAAGATATTGCCGTGAAAATGTGTAAAGTGCGGCTGGGCTGCACGCACGGCATCGCCCGTCCCACGCTGTTCCTTCTGCAAGGCAAAAGCCGCGCCGGCTGTGCCACACTGGCGCTGCACCTCGTCGGCTTGATGGCCAACGACTGCGACCAGCATATCGGGATGAAGACGTTGGATCGCGTTGAGCACGCGCGTTAATAACGGTTGGCCAGCCAAGCGATGCAACACTTTGGCTTGCGCGGAACGCATCCGTTTCCCCAATCCCGCCGCCAGAACCACCACTCCGAATTGTTCCATAACTCTTCCGTACTATCCCACACTGTGTTCATCGCGCGATACTTTTAGGAGTGCGTGCGCGACGGCAAGCTGTCGAACCAGGGGAGGACCAGCGTCTCGTTGATCGAGTACGTATAGGCATGTCCCCACTCTGGCAGCTCCTTGTAAGTGACATTGAAGCCGGACTCCGAGAGGAGTTTATGCGTGCGCTGTGCCATTGCCACAGGGAAGATGAAATCTTTCACGCCATGGACCATGAACACCGGCAAATGCTTGCTTTGCTCTAAATCGAAGAGCGCAACCAACTCTCCTGCCGCCGCGATGGGCGCAATCCCGGCAAAGAGCTTCGGGCAACTCAGACCCAGGGCGAAACTGAACGTGCCACCATCCGACAGCCCAGAAGCGAACAACCGCCCGGTATCAATCGCATAGTCATCTAGCAGCTCTTCCACCATAGACAAGATCGAACGGATATCGACGCCCGGCTGCATCAACGACCACGTTTGGTCGAGCGATTTGGGCGACAGCACGATATAGCCTCGGCTCTTTGCTGCCCTGAGCCACGTCAGTAGATAATCGTCGCCGCGTCCATGTCCGCCATGTAGGGCGACAATCAACGGCCACCGCCGCGCTGGATCGTAATTCTCCGGCACGTACAGCGAATATTCACCGTGTTCCTTGGTGGCCGGGCGGTGCATGATACCTGTAGCAACGGAGACCCCTGCGACTGGCGTGTCCAAAGCCGCCACGCGAGCAGTATCTTCTGGCAACACCCAATACTGTTGCAGAGTCGGGAGTTGGCCGCGTAGAGGATAGAGTTGATATTTACCCTGCGAAAACGCCCGCCGACTCTGAAAATAGGCGACGAAGAAATTCGCTTCCGAGCCAGTAAGGAACGAGGTATAGGCATCTTCGAGTTGGGCTAACGCTTCGCGCCACTGCTGATGAAACTGTTCCTGTCCCGGCGGCGGAGTCAGTGCCTCCAGCGTCGCGTTGAGTGGCGGGAACAGATCACCCAGCGCATCAAACAACTCTTGTTTGTGCTGTTTGATCTTCAGAAAGTGCAGGTTTTCCTGCAATGCCTCGAAGGTGCGCAGAAACGAGAGGAGTACAGGTTCCTGTTGGTGGATCGCGGCGGCATAGTGTTCTGCTGAAGTCGTCATCATGTCCCTCCTGGCCCTGGTCAAAGCTACAATCCCCCTTTCCCAGTTGCAAGGGGCAAGGTGCTATGCCAAGGTGCTGAGCATTATGAAATCTGCGGTGAATGATGCGACAAGTGCGCAGTTGCGCACTTTGCCTTCAATAGAAAAACTGCTCAAGTCCACGATGCTTGTGCCGGCGTTGCAATGCTATCGTCATGCCTATGTCGTGGAATCTGCGCGTGCCGTGCTCGCTGAGACGCGACGAGAGATTCTCTCTGGCAGCGAGACTATCGCAGTGGAGGAAGAGGTGATCCTGCGCCGGATTGTTGGGCATCTGCATAAGACTGGACGGAGTCCGTTGCGTTCCGTCATCAATGCCACGGGAACCGTGCTGCATACAAATCTCGGGCGGGCGTTACTAGCGAAAGCCGCAGTAGACGAAGTCGTGCGTGCCGCGACCTCACCGGTCACGTTGGAGTATGCACTCGACGAGGGCGGTCGCGGAGATCGTGACCAGATCGTTGAAGATGACCTATTGGCGCTTACCGGTGCCGAGGCAGCGACGGTCGTCAACAATAACGCTGCCGCCGTGTTGTTAGCGCTCAACTCCATCGCCGAAGGTAAAGAAGGCATCGTGTCGCGCGGCGAGCTTATCGAAATCGGTGGCTCGTTTCGCATTCCTGATGTGATGCGCAAAAGCGGTGTCGTCTTACGCGAAGTCGGCACCACGAACCGCACCCATTTGCACGACTATGCCGACGCGATCAATCTGCACACCGGCGTCCTGCTCAAAGTGCATCCCAGCAACTACCGCATCGTTGGGTTTACGAGTGGCGTGGCACTCGAAGACCTTGTGACATTGGGAGCCGCTCAGCAGGTGCCAGTCATGGAAGATCTCGGAGCCGGCGCGTTGATCGACCTGTCTGAGTACGGCTTACCGAAAGAACCCGTGGTGGCCGAGCGGGTCGCCGCCGGAGCCGACCTCGTGACATTCAGCGGAGACAAACTGCTGGGCGGGCCACAAGCTGGGATTATCGTTGGCCGCAAAGAGTGGATCGCTCGCATCAAAAAAAATCCACTGAAACGCGCTTTGCGTCCAGACAAACTCACGCTGGCCGCCCTCAGCGGCACCTTACGCTTGTATCGGCAATCTCCTCATTTGCTGGCGGACCTGCCGACCTTGCGCTGGTTGACTCGCCCACGCGCAGAGATGGATGCAATGGCAGCACTAGCCTTGCCTTTGTTACAGGCTCATTTGGGAGCTGAATTTCTTCTGACGGTTGAAGATGCAGCGGCGCAGATTGGTAGCGGTGCCTTGCCTGAAGAGGACCTGCCCAGCCGTGCGATTGTCATTCGCCATCCAAGCTTGTCAGGTGGAGCGATCGAACGGCAGTTTCGTGTGGCGAACCCGCCCATTCTTGGCCGTATTCGCGGTGACGCCTTTCTCCTCGATCTTCGCGGGATCTTTGTTGCTGAAGACCTCGTGCCCAACGCCAGTGAATGAGACGAAAAACGTGGCGGAGAAGGGATGGAGTCGAACCATCCGCGCAGCGTTACGCCACGCAACTCGGTTTTGAAGACCGGTAAAGCCACCGGGCCTTATCCTTCTCCACGGCAGCGAACTTACACGGCGGTGCGGGTTTCCGAAAGTGGCCTCGGGCTACCTCCTTTTCGCGAGCGCTACGGTGTAGTTCATTCCCGTGTCCTCGTACTCATACGGGTAGATTTTTCACATCCAAGGCTATTTTCGCGGGAATAACGCCACTCCACACTCGTCATTTCCGGCGAGCCACGCGAGACCCGGAAGCCAGGATTGAGTCATGCCCATCCCTTTACAAACAGTTTGACTTCCGTTCGTGCATTTGAGACCATCGGCCGGAGGTGGAAGATATCGAGGAACCAGCATGAGCAGTAAAACACCCAAACGACAACCCACCACGGATGCGGTAGAAATTCTCCACCGGCGCTATTTCGAAGGAAAACCCGAGATGCTGGCGATGCTCGAAGAAGCGCGGGTGGAAGACGAGATTGCCCGGAAAATTTACGCCTTGCGCACCAAGGCGGGCCTCACGCAGCGCGCTTGCCAAGCTGACTGGCACGTCGGCCTCGGTCATTGGCCAGTTAGAAGATGCCGACTATGAAGGCCACTCGATGGCCATGCTCAAGCGTATTGCCGAAGCGCTCAATAAGCGGGTGGAAATTCGCTTTGTCTCAACCAAGAACCACAAGAATAAATCCTCGGACGATAGAGCCGCCGTGTAAATAAAGAATTCAGTCGTCGAAACCCAAGGCGAACAACATCGCTTCTTTGACTTGCTTGAGCACGTCGGCTGGCACAGTGCCGATGAAACGTTTCAATTCGGATTTGGGCACGGTAACAATATGGTGAAGATTGATCGCTGACTGATGTTTCAGACCAACTTCTGTTCCCACGACAACCTCGCTTGGCACTCCACGAATCGTGCTGGTCAGCGGGGCAACCGTAACCGTGTGCAGCGTTCCAATCATCGTTTGCCGGGCCAGGATGAGGACGGGCCGTTGTTTATCCGGTCGGTCGAAACGGAAATTCCAGATCTCGCCTCGCTTCATGATTCTTCCCATTCTTGCGCGTGCAGGAGTGGGCCGAACTCGTCCGGTTCGACTGGGTGCTTCCGGTATCCTCGACGATCCTGACGAACACGAGCTTGCCTCTGTTGCTGTTTAAGCCAATGTTGCGCCGCTTCGCAGAAGAGGTCCGAACGTTTGCGGTGGCTGGCGTGAGCTACCGCGTCCATTTGTTCCAGCAACTGCTCGTCTACCAGAATAGAAACCGTTTTCATGACGAGGAGAAGTAGTCCCGGACGAGAGCAGTGTCAAGAAACCATGAGCAGCAAGATGATTTCGCCGAAGGGCAGGAATGACGCTTCTCCACACTCGTCATCCCCGGCGAGCAACGCGAGACCCGGAATCCAGGAGCACATTCCCGCGCGTTCCTCTTGATAATTAACGACGCTTCTGGAATAACGACCACCGCATGTAGGGGCGAAGCATTTGCCAACCGAATATGCACAGATCGGGCGTCGTCATCGCAAATGCTTCGCCCCTACTCAAGAAGAGGACGACATGCACACAACGCGCCGTGGCCGCTCGTGGCTTTTGCCGAAGATACAATTTCCTCTCCTTCTTGTTCTTCTCGGCCTGCTGGCGGCCGCCGTTCAGCACACGCGGATACGACCTATACGTTTCAGGGTGTTACGCTTCATGAAAGTGAGAACGTGGATTGGATTCCGGGATGTGTCGGAGATTTTTCCTCGTGTGTTGGGGAGCTTTGGGACGGCGATGCGCTTGGATCGATCACGGGAGAGATAACCTTCGATACGGATGGCGATGGCCATACGCCATCACCGCGGATATGGTTCTCATTTAACGGAAACATGGTCACGTCGGAGGATCCCACATTCTGGATGAACGGCGGCCTCAATATACAGAACGGGGAAGTCCTTAGCTGGCGAATTGACGTGGCGAGAGTCCATCCTGGTACGAATGAAGTCATTTTTGGTGCTCAAAATCTCCAGCTTCGCCTATGGAGCGAGTGCGTCAACCTGCAAGTGTGTGAAAATGCAAATGTTGGCGTCGGGGCTAGTGGGGGAGAAACGGCGTCCAGTTATGCACACGGCACCTGGACAAAAACCAGCAGCGATCCCGATGCGGATGCGGACGGAGTTCCTGACGCTACCGACAACTGCCCGAACATGGTCAACGCAGGGCAAGAAGACGCGGACCAAGATGGCATCGGCGACGCCTGCGAGCCCGACACCGACGGCGACGGCGTGCCGGATGATACCGATAACTGCCCCGAGCAACAGAACCCCGGCCAAGAAGATACCGACGGCGATGGGCTTGGGGATGGGTGCGATAATTGCCCTGATGCACGGAGCGACATCATCATGCAGTATGAAAATTTTCATATTATAGGTGGCACTTCTGGCGATTTTTTTATTCCAAATTGCGACGAGTTCACCCAAACTGCACATAGCGATTTTTTCTCATTCGATGAGTTGAACGTTCATAACGTGTTCCCTTGGGCCTTGCTGAGAACACCACTGTTAGCTCTCAGGTCATCTGGATATGGTTTAGATAAATGGAGAGAGGAGTTTGGAAGCCCAAGAATTATCAACAGTGCCTATCGAAACCCCCAACACAACCAAAATATCGGCGGAGCTACAAGAAGCCGACATATGTTTGGAGATGCTGCTGATTTGCGTAACGAAACAGGAACAATGGAGGAGTGGACTGCAATGAAGCAGGCTGCTCTGAGAAGTGGTGCTGACTGGACTGAGCCTCGCAATGGACCCTGTGGCATAGATTGCTTCCATGCGGATTGGCGATTCACTCCTGGTCCTTACCAACGTTAAAGAGGATGTGCATATGTATAAAAAAAGAGTACGTCTCTTCTTTCTTTTTTGCTCGCTCTTGGAAAATCGGGCCACGCGCAAACCTCAGAGGATTTGATTGCACAGCTTCAGAATTTAGATCCGGAAATTCGCAGAGAGGCGTTCTATCAACTACGGCAGTTTGGCTACGCCAATGATCCAATCAAGATAGCGATCATCGATCTTTTAACTCTAGAAAACGATTTCTCACAGGACCAACTCATCTCCGGTGTGAGCTTGAGCGAAGATTATGTCACCTATCACGGTGATCTTATCGGCGTGGTCTCTGCCCTGAACGACATACGTAGCCTCAACGCTTTGCTATCGGTTATCGACAGTGGGAACATGGCGATAAGCGCATTAGCCAGATTTGGCACGACTGCTCTTGATCCAGTAATTGCCAAGTTGGAAAGCCCTAGAGATGACGTGAAGACTGCTGCCGTGCTGGTGTTGCACAAAATGCTTGAGCCACTTAACTTTTCTCTGGTAAACGATCCGATCTCTCTGTCAAAAATAAGAACAGCGCTGGAGCAGGCATCCTTCGATGCCAATGATTATACCAGAGCAAGTGCTCTTGAGGCTCTTGCCACGTTTGGGGATGGCGACGGTATCCCTGACACAACTGATAACTGCCCTATCCTAGCTAATCCTGATCAAAACGACGCGGATGGTGATGGCGTGGGTGACGTGTGTGACAACTGTCTCAGTACGATAAATCCTAACCAAGAGGACACAGACAACGATGGCCTCGGCGATGCCTGCGATAGCACTATCGGCACTGAGAACTGCGGTAACTGTGTGGACGACAACGGCGACGGCCTCGTCGATCTCCTCGACCCGCAATGCGCTTCCGACCCGCTCACCGTGAAAACTGGACGCTTGCCGCTTACCTCCAGACCCGGCGCGGCGATGCTTACGGTCCAAGGTTCCTTCAGCGGCGCGGGAGGGCTCGTTAACCCGCCCGCTGAAGGCGTGACCCTCAACCTGACTGATACCGATGGGCAGATTACTTGCTTCACGCTTCCCCCCGGCCCCGGCTGGACCACCAAAGGCTCGCAGTGGACCTTCACCGACGATAAGACCGGCTCGCTGGGTGCGCCGGGAGCGAAAGAAAGCCTAAGTATCAGCTACAACGCCGGCACCGGCGTGTATTCGTGGAAAGCGAAAGTGAGGAAGACGACCCTCAGCGACCCCGATGCCGGCAACGTGAGCACGGCCATATCCATCGGAGACAATGGGTTCCTGAATTCGCAGGCGTGGAAGACTAAAGGGAAGAAGCTGGTGACGCCGTAGGGAAACTGATGACTGGGTCAAGACCCAGCTTACGGCACTTTCCCCCTCTCTCCTGGGAGAGGTAAAAAGAGTCAATGGCGACGACGATACAAGATCGCTCTGGACATCGGATCGAACTCACTGACGAGCGAAGGAAGAGGCCGGTGAAAAGGAAGAAATTGCGCTACCACTACGACCGTGAGGCTGATGTGATGTATTTCTATTTTGATCGTCCACGGAAGGCCAAGACGATTGAATTGGACACGGATTTCTTGCTGCGTCTCGACCCTGCGACGGAAGAGACAGTTGGGATTACGGTCATTAGCTTTTCCCGGCACTTTCCGTTTCTCCGAGGACAAGTGCCAGATGAGGGCGAGCTCGAAACTCGTGACGTGATGAAAGCGCTCTTGGCCGCATAAGGCCAAGCGCTACTGCTGGCTTGCCAGCACGTAGGCTGGTATGAGACAGCGTCGAATCCTAGCATCGCGGCGACCAGGGATGCTGCAGGCTGCTGGCTGGGTCTTGCTGCGAGATTCCTGAAGAGTTCCATCGTACAGTGTACGTCTGCATTGACCCCTCGCGAGAACCAGCAAAGCGGTTGTGTTTTCCGCCTAAGCCTGATAGCTGACCGCTGACTGCTGGCCTGAGGAGGGAATGCATGGTCAAACCATTGGACGATATCCGCGTGCTTGATCTTACGCACGTCTATAACGGTCCGTACGCAACGTTGATGCTGGCGCTGATGGGCGCGGAAGTGATTAAGGTGGAGCCACCGAAAACCGGGGAAATGGCGCGGCGGATTTTCAAGGTGCGTGGCAGCGATGAGAGCTATCCGTTCATTATGCTCAACACAAACAAGAAGGGTGTGACTCTCAATCTCAAAACTGAGCGCGGACGCGAGCTGTTCAAGGAGCTGGCCAAGCAGTCGGATATTGTCGTTGAAAACTTTGCCGTCGGTGTGATGGATCATCTTGGACTGGGGTATTCGGTGCTCAAAGAGCTGAACCCGAGCCTGATCTATGCCACCAGTACCGGGTTTGGCTTGACTGGACCGTACAGTAATTATCCTGCCTACGACCCAGTGATCCAGGCGATGGCTGGCATTATGGCCGCCACTGGATACCCAGATAAGCCGCCAGTCAAAGCTGGCCCGCCGGTCGTCGATATCCTCGGCGGCATTCATCTCTGTGCCGGGATTCTCTCTGCTCTCCACATGCGTGGACGCACCGGTAAAGGCACGATTGTGGAGACTTCGCTGTACGATGCTGCGTTAGGTCCGATCATCACGCAGTTTTCCTACTATCTCGCCACCGGCAAGACCGGACGCTTCGGCAATACCGCTCCAGGCCGGGCTTTTTCTCCTTACAACACCTACGCTGCCAAGGACGGCTACATTCTTTTGCTCTGTGCGGACGAAGTGAAATGGCAGGCGCTCTGTCGGGTGATGCAGCGCGAAGAGCTGATTGACGACCCACGCTTCCGTACCAATGCTGACCGCTCGAAAAACTGCGATGAGATTGACGCGATTGTCGAAGAGTGGACGTCGCAGCGCACCCGACAGGAGGTGATGGAGCTGTTCGCGAGTGCGGACATTACTTGCGGTATTGTCCAAGCAGTGCCAGAGGTCTTGCATGATAAGCATCTGCGCGAACGCAAGGCGATCCAAGACATCATCCATCCCACGGCAGGGAAAGTCTCGGTCCTTGGTGGCCCTTTGCGCTTTGATGGCCAAGCGCCGGTGGTTGAAAATCCCAGCCCGACGTTGGGGCAACACAACGATATCGTCTACGGCAAACTCCTCGGGCTCTCCGCACGTGAGCTTGCCGGGCTGAAAGAGCAAGGGGTTATTTGAGTTGTCAGGGCATGTGGTTACCTGAAGCGGAGCATGGTAACGCAACGCGTGTACTTCTCCGTTGCTTCGCTTCAGGTCCAGTCCGATAGAAACCGTTTCAAGCTAATGCGTTCGGCGCATGCGGAATTTCTTTCCACTGGTCCGGGTCGTGTCCGTAGATAATAGTTGCGCCTTGTTTGTCGCGTAGGTCACGGAGCTTCCCGAGCGAGCGATACATTTCCGCCTCGTCGTAGGCGACTGACGGTAGTAGATCTTCGTCCATGTTGGCTTTCGTGTAACAGGCGTCGCCGGTGAGCACGACCTCAGTTCCTTTCGTCACGCGCACGCAGAGAGACTGATGTCCCGGTGTGTGGCCGTGCGTGGGAATAATGACCAGTGATCCATCGCCGAAAATGTCGAGTTCGCCATCGACCTCCTGATAGTGCAGCTTGTGGTCGAAATCCTTGGGATCGAAGAGCGCTTTCTTGCGCAGCTCGCGATCGCGTGCCGCGTGCATCTCGTTCTTTTGCACGAAAATGGTCGAGTCAGGAAAAAACTCGTTGCCGCCGCAATGGTCGAAGTGAAAGTGCGAGTTGATGACGTACTTCACATCTTTGGGCGCGAGCTGAAATTTTGAGAGCTGGGTCACAATCTCTTCCCCCGGCTTGGTGTGGCTGACGAACATACGAGAGATCTCGCCTAATCGTGCCATCGGGTCCTCAATCGCCTGACAATGCACGCCGGTATCGAACACCACGTTGCCTTTGGGGTGGGTAATCAAGTAGCTGGGGACAGGGATAATGAACTTCTTCCCTTTCTCTCGATTGGGGAAAAAGAGTGTGGTATCGAACTCCAGAAATCCGCAGGGCATGGAAAACACTTGTAGCATTGCTACTCCTCCTTTTAGTATAGGCGAACAAAGCGGTCTTCCGACTCTTAGCAAAAATTGCGGCAGTGTCCCAGGCTCTGTCTTTTTCCCGGCAAAAGCTGCTAGCTAAGAGGGTAGAATCGTATGAGCGAACAACAGCTTCTCATTTTTCTCCTTCAGGTGTTGGTGCTCCTCAGCTTTGCGCGCGGAGCTGGCGAACTCTTACGTTGGTGGGGCCATCCACCATTGATTGGCGAGATCGCCGTGGGGATCGCCCTTGGCCCAACGTTGCTTGGCCGCTTTCTTCCTGCCCTCCAACTAGCCGTATTCCCAGAAGATGAGCTGCAACGCGTGATGCTCGCTACCGTGTCTGGGTTCGGCGTCTTGTTTCTGCTGTTAGAGACTGGTCTTGAAGTAGATGCTTCGGCGGCGTGGCGACAACGCGGACCAGCTTTGAAAATCGGCATCATCGGCGTGCTCGTCCCTCTCGTGTTGGGATTTCTGTTATCACTGCAACTGCCGGGACAGTATCTGGCCGATCCAGAACGACCGGTGGTATTTGCCTTGTTTCTTGCGACGACCATGTCAATCAGCGCCATCGCGGTGATGGCGCGGGTGCTGCACGATTTGGATCTGGTGAAAAGTGATCTCGGTCTCCTGACGCTCTGCGGCTATGCCATCAACGATATTCTGGCGTGGATCATTTTTAGTTTACTGCTTGCCCTAGGTACGCAATCGGCGCTCGGCGTGCATTCTGTCGTGTTCTTTGTTTTTACTGTGCTGGCGTTTACGGCCCTGTGCCTTACGTTCGGGCGACGCCTCGTGGACAGGACCATCGCCGCTATTACCCAGACGCTGCCGCAGCAGCCAGGCGCTGTTCTCACTTTCGTCTGTTGTCTCGGCCTCTTTTGTGGGGTGATAACGCAATGGATGGGGCTTAATGCCCTCTTCGGTTTCTTTTTGGCTGGGATTATGGCTGGAGAGTCGCGTGCGCTGTCGGAGCGGATTCGCCAGATTCTCAGCCAGATGGTACACGCCGTTTTCGTTCCTCTCTATTTTGCTGGGATTGGGTTGTATCTCGATTTCGTGGGCAATTTTGATCTCACGCTGGTGATCTTCGTCACTGTGGTGTCTTTCTTCGGGAAATTCTTCGGTGCTTGGGTTGGTACGTTGGGCACGACGCTGTCGCGCGATGATCGTCTGTCGATCGGCATCGCCTTTACGCCCGGCGGCGTCATGGAAATTATTTTGGCGCGGATTGCTCTGGAGCAGCACATTTTTACAGCACCGATCTTCGTTGCTGTCGTATTTGCTGCCCTGCTGTCTTCGCTGCTGGTCGGCCCGTGCTTGGTGTGGTCCATCCAACGTCGTCGTGAAGTCCCCATCCTCGAGTTTTTTTCGCGCCGGGCTGTTCTTCCTCGCTTACGCGGCACAACCCGCTGGGAGGTGATGCGCGAACTTGCTCAGGCAGTTGAAGACCATGACGGCGTGCCAGACCTCGACACCCTGGTCTCTGCCGTGCGCAAACGTGAGGAGTTGATGGGCACGGGTTTGGAGAACGGCCTTGCTATCCCACACGCACGGGTTGAGACCTTAACGAAGCCGGTGCTGACCTTTGGTCGGTCGATAGCTGGCGTGGAATGGGATACTCCAGACGGGCGACCCGTCCATTTTGTTTTTCTTTTACTCACGCCGGTGGCAGATGAAGGACTGCAACTGCAATGTCTTGCTGCACTGGCACGTGGCATGACAAGTGCCAGTGCGCGTCAGCAACTAGCCGAAGCCGAAACCGAGCGCGAAATCTGGTTGGCGTTGCAGGATATCCTTGGTGCGCAAAAACTCGTGCGGGTGACGCCCGCTCAGGCGGCATAATCTTTCCGCCTCTACAGCCGCTCGCAACAACCTGCTACAGTTGCCCACCATAAACTCGAAGGAGGACCCTTTATGCGACAGCAGTGGCTTTGGCGTGGACTTTCCCCCGCGCTTTTTCTGACGCTCGCGCTGCACGGCAATGCGCAGGCGCAGAACGGTCAGAAAACTTATGATCTCAAACCCGTCACCCAGGAACGCCTGCTCAAAGGCCCGAACGATCCCTCGGCGTGGCTCATGTATGGCGGCAACTATGAAAGTTGGCGCTTTAGCCCGCTGAAAGACATCAACCGCCAGAATATCAAAAAGCTCGCACCGGCCTGGATTTTTCAGACCGGCATTCCCGGGCAACTCGAAGCCTCGCCGATCATTGCCGACGGTATTCTTTACTTAACTGCCTCGTACAATCACCTGTACGCCTTGGATGCCGTCACCGGCGATGCCATCTGGAAGTACGATCATTCCCTCCCAGACGACATGCGTGTGTGCTGCGGTCCCACCAATCGCGGTGTGGCCATCGCTGACGACAAAGTGTTTATGGCGACGCTCGACGCCCGGCTGGTGGCGCTCGATCGCAAGACCGGCGCCGTGGCGTGGAATGTAAAGATCGAAGAATACGCCAACGGGTTCAGTGCAACCGTGGCACCGCTCGTGGTCAAAGGGAAAGTCATTGTCGGTGTGGGTGGTGGCGAATATGGCGCTCGTGGCTTCGTTGATGCCTATGATGTTGCCACTGGCGAGCGCCGTTGGCGTCGTTACACGACCCCACAAACCGGCGAAAAAGGCGTAGAAACCTGGGAGGGAGACTCGTGGAAGACCGGCGGCGGGCCGACGTGGATCACTGGTTCCTACGATGCCGAGCAGGATGTGTTGTATTGGGCGACGGGCAACGCTGCCCCTGATTGGAACGGGGATGTACGCAAAGGCGACAATCTCTACACTGATTCGGTGCTCGCCTTGAATCCTGACACTGGCGAGATCAAATGGTACTTCCAGTTCACGCCGCACGATGTGTGGGACTACGACGGCAACACCGATCTGTTCCTGGTCAACGTCGAACGCAATGGCAAGACGGTGAAAGCGCTGGCGCAGCCCAACCGCAACGGCTTCATGTATGTTTTAGACCGTACCAACGGCCAGTATCTGCACGGTTCACAATACGTGGACAAGCTCAATTGGGCGAAAGGGCTTGATGAGAAAGGCCGGCCTATTGTTGATCCGCAATTCGTGCCCCAGCCTGAAGGGAAAGAGTGGATCTGCCCAGGCGCTCCCGGCGGCAAGAACAGTTCATACACGGCGGCATATAGCCCACAGACCAAGTTGATGTATGTCCCGGTCATCGAAAGCTGTATGCAGATGAAAAAAGCCGCGGCCACGTTCATCCAAGGCATTCCCTACTGGGGCGGAGGTTGGGAGGGGTCCCAAGGCGACGATCAGTCATCGTACGGGCATTTCTCTGCTATTGACCCCACGACTGGCGCGGTCAAATGGCGCCACACCGAAGCCTATCCGCTCATCGGTGGCACGCTCACTACCGCTGGAGGGCTGGTCTTTACCGGCAATCAGGAAGGGCTTGCTTTGGCGTTCAACGACGCGACTGGAGAGGTGTTGTGGAAGTTCCAGACGGGTGGGTCCGTCCGTGGACAACCGGCCTCCTATAAAATCGGCGGACGACAATACATCGCCATACCTAGCGGCGGCGGCGGTATCGTCGCTACCATCGCTGGCGAACCCCCGCTGGCCAGCAAGGGGAGTGCGTTAGTCGTGTTTGCGCTGCCGCAATAGGCTGACTGGACTGTAGATTGGGAGGAAACGAAGCCGAATCTCAGTCTACAGTGCTCACAATGAGCCGCAAGGAGTTAAGGGCGATGGCGAAACTGGTCACGGAAATCATCGGTGGCGAGCCGTATCGTTATTATCCGTTGGGCGAGCACGTCGTCCGCGCCGTTGGCGTGTGCGGGGGACGACCGACATTCAAGTACACGCGGATTGAAATGACCGGAACGTCGGAGCGGTTGGCCGCAGGTGAATCGCTTGAAGACATTGTCGCAGGCTATTGTGGTCGCGTTTCGCACGCCGCTATCCGCGAGGCCGTACAGTTGATGACCGAACGCTTTCTTGACGCCTTGCCCGAATTAGAATCGGCGGTGCAATGATTGTTCTCGATGAACAGTTGCTTGGTCGTCAAAGTGACAAACGTAGACGTGCACTTCTATACTGCCACCAAGCAAATTCATACGATTCCTCTTCTACGCTGAGCAGAACCGCCATAAGACTGTTCCTGGACGTTCATGGGATTCCCTACCGTGTTCTTTCATTCTCCTGGGTCCCGCATCTTTCTCATACGAACAGCATTGTCGGTAATGACAGAGAAATTTCCTCGGATGTCTTTCCCTTGCTCATTGAAGACCGAGAGAATCCTATGGTTGCGATGGGCCAGATTCTGAACGCGCAGGAGGACTATGCCTGGACAGCGCTTGCCCGAATAGAAGACTAAGGCGCTGAATCCTTTGTCGGCTGTGATGATGATCCGGTCTCCCGAGCTGCAAGATCGACGATATCCGGGTCAGGCATAGCCTTGTCGATCTCCTGAATCCAGGCGACATCATGGCCAGCTTGACGCAGCTCCTCGACCAAGCTGCGGGGTGCGTTGGCGTCGACGAGAATTTTCACTTCCCTGCCGCCAGTCTCTCCTCAAAAACTTGCTCACCAGCGACGGAATCGCGGGCATACAGGAGAGCGGCGTGAATGTCTTCTTCCGTTACGTCGTACTCGCTCACGAGATATTCGGGTGTTGCCCCGTGGGCAAGCTCCTCGAGGACGAGTTCGACAGAAATGCGAGTTCCTTTGATGACTGGTTTTCCTACTAGGATCTGCGGGTTGATCTCAATTCGTTGTATCCACTGTGCTGACATCGTATGCACTCCTCAGAGGTCGTTCTAAGCTGAACCGTCGAACGAGGCAACCCGGCCAATCTGTAGGCGTGGTTCGGGCTGATTCATTCCGGTGTCTTTGGAAGGAGGAATGGGGCGCATGGCAGTCCGTAGGCTGGGGCGAGACCCAGCCTCTACAATTCATGGCGTGACCAGATTCCTCCCCTTGATCTTCCAGGCCTGAGTGTTCAGGAACCCATTGTCTCCGATGGTTATGGCCGTGCTCACGTTGCCGGCATCGGGATCGCTGAGCGTGGTCTTCCTCACTTTGGCTTTCCATGAATAGACACCGGTTCCGGCGTTGTAGCTGAGGCTCAAGGATTCTTTTGCTCCCGGTGCGCCCAGCGAGCCGGTCTTATCGTCCGTGAAGGTCCACTGCGAGCCTTTGGTGGTCCAGCCGGGGCCGGGGGGAAGCGTGAAGCAAGTAATCTGCCCATCGGTATCAGTCAGGTTGAGGGTCACGCCTTCAGCGGGCGGGTTAACGAGCCCTGCCGCGCCGCTGAACGATCCTTGCAGCGTGAGCATCACCGCGCCGGGTCTGGAGGCAAGGGTAAGCGTCCGGTTTTCACGACCAGCGGGTCGGAAGCGCATTGCGGGTCGAGAAGATCGACGAGGCCGTCGCCGTTGTCGTCCACACAGGTGCCGCAGTGCTCAGTGCCGATAGTGCTATCGCAGGCATCGCCGAGGCCATCGTTGTCTGTGTCCTCTTGGTTAGGATTTATCGTACTG
>SYOC01000107.1 GCA_005804965.1 Pseudomonadota bacterium | reverse complement strand
GCTCAAGCCCAACATCAAAGAGAATCCGCGCAACCGGCAAACCCCCAAGCGGGGGCGCAAGCGCTTCTTTGATGCCGGGTTGTACAAATTGCGCTTCACGGTGGAGCGTACCTTCGCCTGGGAAGATAAATTCAAACGCCACTTGCTCCGCTTTGAAACCCTCCCCACCCATCATCTCGGGTTCAAACTTCTCGCCTTCACCCTGATCAATCTCCGGGAGTTTTGTGGTACCTGAAACTTGCAACCAGTTCAGAGGTTGTACGACGTGAGTGTTTTTCTTTATGAGCGCTCTGCGTCTGTGGCAAACTTCCCGGGTGGGTCACGAGAATGATGGTGCATAGTCCTTCCTTTTGTACGTAGCCTCGTCCTTTGAGCGGACTGAAGTATCGCCTAGTGTCGAGAGCAGATATACGGAAAGACATTTCAACGCTAGGATATGCAGCACACTAATTACGGACCGAAAGAAAGGAGCATTATGGCGGGTTTAGTTGCAGGAAAAGTCGCATTGGTCACCGGCGGAGGTTCCGGCATCGGCAGAGCCACGTCGCTCATTTTTGCCAGAGAAGGCGCGAAAGTCGTGGTTGCCGACTTCGTCGCCGAGGGAGGGCAGGAAACTGCCAACTTGATCCGGCAAGCCGGGGGAGAGGCGATCTTTATTCACGCCGACGTCGCCAAAGCCGAGGCTGTCGAAGCGTTGGTGAAAGATGCTGTTGCCGCCTACGGTCGCCTGGACTGCGCACACAACAATGCTGGCATCGAAGGGCCTGGGGCAACGACGGTCGATTATCCCGAAGACATGTGGGCGCGGGTCATCGCGATCAATCTCACTGGGGTGTGGCTGTGCATGAAGTACGAAATCCCCGAGATGCTCAAGGGTGGGAGTGGTGCCATCGTCAACACCGCATCCACGGCGGGTCTGACTGGCTTTCCGCGTGGCTCGGCCTATGTCGCGAGTAAGCACGGGGTTGTGGGACTGACGCGCACCGCTGCCCTCGAATACGCCAAGTCCGGCATTCGCGTGAATGCCGTGTGTCCTGGAGCCATCGACACCCCGATGATGGGAAGGATTACCGACCACCGTCCGCAACGTGCGGCGCGCATGGCGGCTGCCGAACCCGTCGGACGTATGGGCCAACCGAGTGAAATTGCCGAAGCTGTGGTGTGGCTGTGTTCGGATTCCGCGTCATTCGTCACTGGTCATGCTATGGCAGTCGATGGCGCGATGACCGCGCAGTGACGGCGTCTCCAGCTTAGAGCCGGTCTGGATAACGGTAAGCCACATGTCATGTTGAAGGTAGCGAAACATCTTTCTTCAGCGGTCAAAGCAAGATTCTTCGCTACGCTGCTGAGCAACAAAACGCTTTCCCCGAGACGGACATTTAAGGCAGCCCGTCATTCCGGGCGAGCAACGCGAGACCCGGACTCCAGGGAAAACAGACTGGATTCCCGCCTGCGCGGGAATTACGGTCAGGGGCGAGTCTCCGTTTCTGCTTCCATGCTGAGCGCCCCGCTCGCTGGACAGCTCAGAATGACAACAGCGGACGATAGTGGTTATCTGGAGAGGCGGTCACGGATCGACCCTGGCGCTTGCGTAGCCGCTCACGACTTCGGCACCGTCTTGATTGACCGTGGAGACGATCAGGTCCACAAAATGCACCCCACCCTCTTCACGAATCGTCTCGACTTGAGCTGTCGCGGTCAACGTATCCCCCGGCCAGACTTGCCGAGTGAAGCGCACCCCATACTTCGTGAGCCGGCCATCGCCCACGTAGTTGGTGAGCATCTTGCCGGTCATGCCCATGGTCAACATGCCGTGAGCAAAGACGCTCGGATAGCCAGCGACTTTCGTGGTGAAAATTTCGTCGGTATGAACAGGATTATAGTCGCCCGACGCACCGGCATATTGCACCAGCCGCGTGCGCGTCAGGTTCTCGACGATTTGTTCTTGATAGGTATCGCCCACTTTCAGATTGCGTGCAGACAAAGCCATTGTTCTTCTCCTCGTTGTGGCTAGTTCTGGTCAACCGGACGTTCCGTCCGCACCCCGACGCCGCGAGCGGTAATCACTAATTCGCCTTTTTGGTCGCGATATTCAGTCACGGTTTCCGAAAAGACCAACTTGCCTGAACGGCGCCCTTCTTTTTCCCAGGTTTTTCCGGGTTTGACAGTCGCAGTAAGGACATCGCCAGGGTTGATGTGACGGTGGTACTCGAAATGCTGTTCAGCATGGAGACCGCCGCCACCACCACCGCCGCCACTGCCCTCCTTACGTTGCAGGCCAGTCGGTTCTTTTCCTGACCCAAACCACGTCTGCCCGTTTTTCGGACGCAACGGATAATCCGGATCAAATTGGGCACTCGCCATAGTAAACGTCGGGGGTGCAACCGTGGCACCTGGCTCTGTCGTTTTGGCATAGTCTGCGTCGTGGTAGATAGGATTATCGTCGCCAACAGCGCGGGCAAACAATACAATGTGCCCCGCCTCAATGGGGAATTTCGAGATAGCCATGCGCGGTCCTCCTTCACTTCAATGGGGTTGGTATCGTGACAGAGGGAACATACGTCCACCCTGCTTTTGCTGCAAGCCTCTTTACCCCCACCCGCCAACCAGTTACACCAGAAGCACCCAAAGACCGACCTAAGACTATTGAGGAGGAGTGTGCATGACTGTCCAATCGGCCTTCGGCCGCACCGTATTTCTCACGGCTGAGCAAGCAGCGGAAGTGCGGGAACGTTTCGGAACCCCTTGCTACGTCTATGACCACACGATACTAGAAGCCGCCGCGCAACACGCACTCGCGTTCCCCGCGCCATACGGCTTCACTTTGCGCTACGCCATGAAAGCCAATCCCAGCTTGGGCGTGCTCTCCATTTTTCGCGACTTAGGACTTCACATCGATGCTTCCAGCGACTTCGAGGTCGAACGTGCGATCCGCGCGGGGTTCCAGCCTGAGCAAATCCAGCTCACCTCGCAAATGCCCTCGCGTCGCCTCGCCGAATTTGCGCGACGCGGCGTGTACTACAATGCTTGCTCGCTCCACCAGCTTGAGCAGTTTGGCAAGGCGGTTCCAGGTGGTAGCGTCTCAGTTCGTATCAATCCAGGCCTCGGTAGTGGTTCGACCAACCGCACCAACACAGGTGGCCCGGCTTCAAGCTTTGGTATTTGGCGGTCGTACCTCAACGAGGTGAAGAGCACGGCAGAGCGCTACAATGTGAGCATTACTCGCCTGCACACTCACATCGGCTCCGGAAGCGACCCGGAAGTCTGGAAACGCGTGACGCGCATGTCTCTGGATATCGCCCAGGAACTTCCTGCCGTCACCGTCATCAATTTGGGCGGCGGGTTCAAGGTTGGTCGTATGCCAGATGAACCGTCTACCGACCTGCAGGATATTGGGTCGCACGTCCGCCGCGAGCTGGAAGACTTCCGTTCACATACAGGTCGCGCTCTACATCTCGAAGTTGAACCCGGGACCTATTTGGTCGCTCGCGCCGGCGCCATTGTCGCTACCTGCGTCGATGTTGTGGATACTGGAGCAGAAGGCTATGTGTTCGCCAAGCTCGATACTGGCATGCCCGAAGTCACGCGCCCTTCGCTGTACGGTGCTCAGCATCCCATCGAAGTCCTAGCTACGGATCGTGAGACCAGCAACATTGTCTTTGTCGGGCCGTGCTGCGAATCTGGCGATATCCTGACACCAGCTCCTGGTGATCCCGAAGCCTTAGCTCCTCGTCGTGTTCCGCGCCCACAGATTGGCGACCTCGTGCTTGTCGGCGGC
>SYOC01000106.1 GCA_005804965.1 Pseudomonadota bacterium | reverse complement strand
TATCAGGACACCAACCGCCTGCAGGCAGAGATCGTGCGCTTGCTGGCGCGTTCCCATGAGAACGTCATGGCGGTAGGAGATGATGCGCAGTCGATCTACAGTTTTCGCGGCGCGACTGTACGCAACATCTTGGAGTTTCCCCGCCTTTTCCCGAGTGCGAAGATCGTCAAGCTAGAAGAGAACTATCGCAGCACGCAGCCGATTTTGGATCTCTCCAACCAGATCATCCAACACGCCAAGGAAAGCTACACCAAGAATCTCTTCACCAAACGCGAGAAAGGGGTGAAGCCGATCCTCGTCGAAGCGGAGAGCGAGAATTATCAGTCGCGCTTCGTCTCCCAGCGCATTCTCCAATTGCGCGAGCAAGGGGTGCCGCTCGAAGAAATGGCGGTGCTGTTCCGCTCTAGTTTTCACTCGTTCGACCTCGAACTAGAACTGACTCGCCGTGGTCTGCCGTTCGTGAAGCGTGGTGGGTTTAAGTTTATTGAGACTGCACACATCAAAGACGTGTTGGCGCATTTGCGCATCATCGCCAATCCTCAAGACGCCGTCTCCTGGCATCGCGTCATCTTACTCTTTGAAGGTGTCGGACCAAAAAGCAGCGAGAAAATCATGACGCATGTGATGAGCGGACCTAATCAGGCGCAGCAGTTGCGCTCGTATTCGGCACGCGGCGTCATTGGCGACGAACTGCGGCGCTTGGCCGATTTGCTAGCTGAAGTCTCGCAGGAAGGACTCAAACCTGCCGAACAAATCGAAGCCGTCACGCGCTATTATCTGCCCATCCTGAAGCGCCTCCATCGTGACGACCTCCCCAAACGCCAGAAGGACCTGGAACACTTCTCCACTATCGCTGAACGCTATCGCAGCCTTGACCGTCTTCTTTCTGACATGGCGCTGGAGCCGCCGAATGATAGCGTTGGCGACACCCTGGCTGTAGATAAGGAAGATGAAGGGATGTTGACACTGTCCACCATTCACTCAGCGAAAGGGCTTGAGTGGCATTCGGTGTTTATTATCTGGGCAGTGGATGGTCGCTTCCCTTCGCTCTACAATAAGAAAGACGAGGAGTTCGAGGAAGAGCGACGCCTGATGTACGTCGCTGCTACTCGTGCCAAGGAAAACTTGTTCATTACCTATCCGATCAATATCTTTGACCGCGCCACTGGGTTGGTGTTGAGCAAGCCGTCGCGGTTTCTCGATGGGATTCCGCGCAAAATGCTGGAACCGGTCATTCTCATGGAAGATGATGATCGTCGCGACAACGCGTGGCGCTCGCGTCAGCGGCGCTGGTCGTAGCCGGCTATGCTCCGATTGTACGAGGCAGGGGCGTTGCAAGAAGGGGGGCTTTTCCTTATAACCCCACCACTTGTCGCCTCTCACTTCTCTACATTAAGCAACAACAAAGCGAGGGGCTTCTAAAAGAAAGCGAGGTCAGCGTTGAGTATAGGGATCGTGTTGTTGACGGGTGTGATGGGCTGTTTAGGCTTCTTTTGTCTCACGAGCTTCTTTGAGTGGACACTCCACAAATACATTATGCATACCGCGCTGTGGCAGTATCCGTTCCACGCCCACGCGCTTGTACATCATGGCTTGTTCCGTGCGGATCGCTCGCATCACATCCAGCCTGGGGTAGATCAAAACAAAGTCAGATTCGCGTGGTGGAACGCGCCAGGCTTGTATCTGCTGCACGTCCCGCTGCTGCTGACCTTGGTCTATTTTTTCGGCTGGGCGGTTTTTTGGGGCGGAACGGTTGGGCTCTTCAGTTACTATGTCCTCTATGAATCCCTACACTGGTGCATGCATGTACCGAAAGACCGTTGGGTCGAACGAACACAGATCTTTCACTGGCTCAATGCCCATCATTTCCTCCACCATCGCTACGCCTATAAGAATCTCAATGTCGTGCTTCCATTAGCAGACTGGCTCTTTGGCTCGCTCGTCTCAATCTCCAAACTGACGGCGGAGGAGAGTAGACAACTGACCGCTACACCAACTGCGGCGTAGTCTTTTTCCTTCTCACACCCTTCGACGAGCCTGTCGAAACACGTGGAGCCCCTGCTGCTTGAGGCTCCTCCGTATCACTTGAGCAAACTACGAGCGGCATCCGTTCTTCCTATTGCTCTCTGTTCGCACGCAGCACCCGTCCAGGTAACTCATTCTGCACGGTGCCGTGCGAGAAAAGCACTTTGCCGTTGACGATAGTCTGGGCAATGCCGGTCGATTTCTCGATGTAGCGCAACCCGCCGCCGGGGAAGTCACGCACGGCTTCTTGTTTGCCACAGTTGACTGTCATTTGGTCGAACACAACGAGATCAGCGATCATGCCAGCGGCAACGGTACCGCGCAGAGGCACGCCAAAGACTTGCGCTGGCACGGAAGTCAGCCGGCGAATTGCTTCTTCCAACGGCAACATTTGCCGATCCCGTACGATCGTACCCAACATGTATGTCGAGTAGCCAGCTTCGCAGCGCATGTCCGCGTGCGCACCGCCGTCGGAGAGTCCGACGAGTGTGTAGGGATGGGTAATCATCTCTTGGTTGACCTGACCAAATTCGTAGAGAAACTGCATGTTGAGGTCGTCATCAAGAGCAAGATCAAAAAAGAGATCGACCGGATCTTTGCGCTGCTCTTGGCCGAGGGTCGTTAAATCTTTCTCCAGCAACGGACGCAGCTCCGGCTTCTCGACGGTGAAGACACTCATGTTGTTCCACTGGCCGGTAAAGAGGCGAGGTTGTTTCATTTCTTCGCGGAAGGCCGAGCGGAACTCCGCGCTCGCATACATCTGTTTTTGTTCGGCCAATGGGCGGTCGAATACTTGTTTCCAACAATCGAAATTGCCGAAGATAAACGGACGCTGCAAGCTGAACCGTGCGCTCTTGTAGTGGCACGGCACTTGGCCCAACGGCAGGTAGCCACGATCAAAGTACGGCGCAATGCGTTGCAGTGCACTTTTCCAGGCATCCGGCGGAGCTTCCGGCTTTTGTAATAAGCCCAGCCATGTCACCGGGCGCTCGCTTTGTGTCACCAAGAAAGTGAGCAGCTCGTACTCGTCATCCGAGAGCATCCCCGGGCTGCGCGTCAACGCGATTTCAATGCAGCCGCGTTTGAGATCCTTGAGCACTCCCGCCAAAGCATGTAACTCCTCGCGGCTCGCTAATCTACAGGGCAGTGGTCGGCCTTGAAACCCCAAATGTTGCGGCAGCACCGTGGTCGAAAAGCCAAAGACGCCAGCGTCCATCGCTTCCCGAAAGAGAGCAGTCAGTCGTTGGAGTTCCTGAGCATTCGCGCCTCGTTCTTTGCTCTCATTGCCAAGCACGTACTGCCGCAACGGGGACAGCGGTGCCATCAAGCCGACGTTGACGCCCAAGCCGCTGGTAGCAATGGCGTTCAGATACTGCCCAATACTTTCCCACGACCACTGCACGCCTTTTTGCAGCACGTCGAGCGACATGCCTTCGACATTGACCAAATCCCCAACCAGAGCCTCACGATCTTCCGGCTTACACGGAGCCAGCCCCACGCCGCAGTTGCCCATGATGATCGAGGTCACACCATGCCAAGAGGAACTCGTCACCAACGGGTCCCACAGAACTTGGGCATCATAGTGCGTGTGATGGTCGATGAACCCTGGACAGATCGTCAACCCGCTAGCATCAAGTATTTTCGACGCCTCACGAGTCGCCAAGTTTGGCTCGACGGCAACGATACGGTCGCCGTTAATCGCGACATCGGCAACAAAACCCGGACGGCCGGTGCCGTCGATGACCATTCCCCCTTTGAGCAATAGGTCGTACCTCATGATTAGCTTCTCCTTTTTTCTCGTTAACGTGCATGGACAACCGGCACAGCTTCGATGCGTTCAGGATGGAGTTTCCCAGTCGCCACAGCATGAACCCGTCGCAGGACTTCCGCCGAATAGTAGCGATTCCCACATTGATCGCAGACTCCGATCTCTACTTCTTCGAGGATGACGAAGCCGCTTTTATGTTTGAAAGCCTCACGTTCCACTTTCTTGGCGCGGACTGTCCCCTCACAATACTCACATTGGTATCCGAACTGCATTGTCATATTTCTAGCTCCGTCACTTCATAGACCGTGATGATGAGATAGCGGCCAAAGCCTGCAAAGCGTCCAACACTCCCCACCGGAGTCAGACCATCCACTCCAAACCCATCTATCGTGTAACGAGTCCCCCGTGGGTCGTCTTTCTCGATTTTTACTAGCTTTCCATTCAAGATTGCGTTCTCGACATCAAGGAAGTCCAGTCCCTCCTCAGCCATTTCTTCGACGGCGTGGGCAGTGAAATCATATGTCGCGTTGCGAATTGCTTCTCGAATTCGATCAAGCATGCGGCGCGGCATTTCTTCATTCCTCGCTCGACGCTCACTCGTGTTTTCTAATGAAGCATTTCGTCTCGGTCACCATGACTCGTTATTTTCTGTCATCCAACACGGCAATCGCGTCGATCTCGATCAACGCATCCGGGCGCAGCAGTTCTTTCACGACGATACCCGTTGCGGCGGGAAAACCGTTCTTGAAGTATTCCCGGCGGACATCCGCTGTACCTCGGTAACCTTCGGTGGTCGTAATGTAATCGACTGTTTTCACGATATCGTCAAAATTCGCACCAGCAGCATCGAGAAGTTCTTTGATCTTCTCGAAACATCGTCGAGTCTGCGCCACGATATCGCCTTTGCCCACGATGTTACCTTTGTCGTCGGTAGCAGTGAGGCCGGAAATGAACAACAAATTTCCCTTGCGTACGGCGGGCGAGAACGTGTAACGCGGCGTAGAACCCCACGGGTCAATAACTTCAAGTTTCGGCATATCCACTCTCCTTTGCTAACGATGAGCACCGCTGATCGCTGCACTCGTTACTCAGCACTCAGTCCTCAGCACTCATGACTCGTTTGGCATCCGCGCCTTCGCTACACCGATCATGCTG
>SYOC01000105.1 GCA_005804965.1 Pseudomonadota bacterium | reverse complement strand
AGATCCGCCAGATCATTTCAAAAGAAGTTGTCGTGATCTACAACTCGTCTTTCGATACTCCCTTTTTTCCTGGGCGGCTCAATGAAGCGCTGTCTGTTGAATGCGCCATGCGGCGATTCACCCAGGAGACCGGTGGCGGCCGCTGGAAAAAGCTTGATATTGCTGCTCAGAAAGTCGGGCATCGCTGGACAGGGAATGCTCATCGTGCGCTTGCAGATGCCCTGGCATGCCGAAGTGTTTGGGAGTGGCTCGAAACATCCGCGCGCCGAGACTCCACAAAGCCCAACACCACCAATTCATCAACCGTCGTCACCACTACAGTGCGTTGCGCAAATTGCTCAACCATGCTGAGAGTGCCTATCGGCAAACTCCTCGACATCACTTGTCCGAAGTGTCGTCAGACGTTTCGACGGCAGACCTAACCTCTGGGGTTTTGTCAGACTTCTTTCGATTTTTCTTACCTTTGGCAGGTGCCGCAATTGGCTCGAGGCCGTCCATAGTCTGTGGGAATAGCTCGGCCGGTGGCTGAGTGCTTGACTTCTCCGACTGGACTAATTCTTCACCAACACCAGCAGACGGGGCGGAGGTTGCCCCTCCCTGCGGTTCATCGACTCCAACAAGCGGAACAGTTGGCAATTCCCCGACACTCGAGTCGCCCGGCGGAACGGTGGCACTGACTGCGACAACCGAGGAATCTCCGGGTACTGAATTCGACCCATCAACGACAACCTGCTCACCACCCATCGGCTGTTCGACCCTCGCTCCCGCAGCCGGGCCGCTTGTGGCGTCGAGGTTTTCTTTGGCTGTGTCCGCATCAACCTCACCACCCGGATTGGCCTTCTGAACTTCATCAACTGGCTGTCTGGCTTCCAAACGTCTGGCCGCAAGACTCATGACATTCAACTGCTTTCGCCCCGCGGATGGAGCGAGCGCGGCGTAGCGCGCTGGCTCTGATTGGTAAAGCAAGGTGGTGACGGCAACATTTTCCATACTCCTGCCGATGAAATAGGCAGCAAGTGAAGCGTGTTGCGGATCATCGAGAGCGATCGCCACGAGATCGTCAACGAGCGCGTCGAGCGTAAGCTGCCGCCCGCCCGTGGCCAGGCTCCTGTAATGCAACACTGTCGCCATCAGGTCGAGCGGTAGAACTCGGGCCCCAAGTTTTCGTAAGAATCCGTCTACACCGCGGACAAAAGTGACCGTTGTTTCGTCATCGAGCAAGGGACGACGAAGATCAAAGTCAGTCCTGTGTGCTTTTATGAGTGACTTGATTTCCCCGATCTCGCGGGTCTCATTGAAGGCAGCCCTCACATCAGAGTCCATCAAGGCAATCGACATAGCCGACGCCCAGCCTAAGGCGCGCGTGCCATCAATAGCCTCATCACGAACTTTGGCAGCGTTAGGCGCTGCCTTTCGTCCAGCCAATATATCGGCAACTTGATTCGAAGTTTCATTCAATACCGGCTTATCAAGTCCGAAAGCGGCACACAGCGACAAGCCCCGCCAGTGCGCTTCGTCCTCGAGCCGACGGTCACGCCAATCGGTCCAGGGCTTTTCAAAGAGGGGCTCGCCGAGTCGAACTGCAGCGCGCTCTGCGTCCGCCTCCAGCAATCGAGCTCCGCGAATCGATAGTGGGTGGAAACTAGATACGGCCGCCACGCTGAGCCAGAGATGCCCAACCGAGCGTTCCCGCCCGGAGACCCGACCGGAGATCAGGGAGTCGGTGCGGAGGCAGGCAATCACATAGCCTTGGTCGTCGGAGACCTGAAGGTCGGGCGTTCTATCCAACAACGCATCGATACCGGACTGGTCTTCGGCTCCCTCAACCCAGACGACGCGGTCTGCACAACGAAACCAGCCGGTGGCAACCCAACGTATCCACTCGAGATACGAAACGGCAACGGTATACATCAGAAAAACTCCTCTTCGTCGTCATCTCTCTTTGCCTTCACTGGCGCAAGGTTCGCCACCACGCTGGAGGGCAATCCTTTGAGTAACGGATGCGCTTTTCGTCCGCTGTAGGAGATGAAAAGATTTTCGCGGCTACGGGTCACTGCTACAAACAGCAACCTGCGGTCAAGTTCTGGATCGTCTTCCAAGGCCATCTGATTGACGATCGTGGCACCATCCTGCATGCCCGGAATGAATACGTTCCGAAAGTCGAGCCCCTTTGAGCTATGGAAGGTCATCAGATAGACCATGGGTTCGGTTTCGCCTTTGCTAAGCTCCCCGTGACTGTTCCCAAAGTACATGAGGCTGACTCCCTCTTCCTCCCAGAACTCATTGAACGGCCCATAGTCGCCCTTAGCCCCTCGAGCTGGCGGTTTGTCCAATCCAAGAGATTCAGCGATTTCTCCAGCAAACGCCGCTATCGACTTGTGCGTTGGGAACAGAATAACTGACGGATCTGCGGGCCGCGCCCTGCGCTTCGCCTCCTTCCAGACCCACTGCGCTTCACTCGAGCTGTCGGCGTGCTGCATCAGCCGGATGGTTACCTCCGCGTCTTTCGAGGAGTGCAACCCTTCAATCAGTTTGGTCCGGGGCAGGATCGCCTGTGCGACCTGTTGCAGGAGTTTTGTCAGGCGGAATATTTCGAGCAACTTCCAAGTCCTTGGGGAAATCGCTGCTGTGATTTCCTGCTCAGAGGCTCCCTTGTCATATATCCGCTGATCACCGTCCCCAGCGACGTAAAGATTTCCTGCGAGTCCTTTGATCTTCACAAGATCCGACGGGCTTATGTCCTGAACCTCGTCCAAAAACACGTAGTCATAGGTCTGGCGCTCTCCCAGGTACTGAGTATGGGTCTTGATCTCCACTCTGCGGGCGACAGCCCCCTGCAAACCGCCCGATACCAAGTCCTTCAGGGCATGTGTGAAGGTAACGAAGCAGATGCTGCTGTTTGGCTTGAGTTTGGCCACTCGCTCCATGAGGTGAGTGACGACGAGTGTCTTGCCGGTGCCGGCGAACCCCTGGACCCAGTGAGGCCGATCGAGTTGTCCTGTGATGCCGTTTAGCACCTCTAATTGCTTTTGACCAAGCTTGTCGAAAGGAACATACCAACCCATCGTTAACTCCTTCCCAACTGTCGCTGCCCAACAAGCGGCACCGCCAGGTTATCTTCGTCGTAAATACTCGAGTCCAGCATGCTGTCGAGACGTGCCTGCGCGATGCCAGCCAAATCCTCGTCATCAATCTCCTTTGCGGCATCGATGAGGGTTCGGCAGTGGTCGCGGTCGATCCGGTGTGCTCGCAAGTCTTTTTCCAAAAATCGCACCGCCTTCTCGACAAGTTTTCGCCCTTGTGCGGCGTCCTGGTCCAGGATCATGCGGCCCAAAGCGAGCAGGGCATACGCAAAGTCTGGTCTTAGTCGAACGGCATCACGCAAAAGTGCCTCGCGCTCGCTCCCCTTAACGCTACAAGACAGGTTGTAGGCGGCAACCGCATCAGGCTTGCGCTCATAGGCCTTGCGGGCCCAATCCGTGGATCGTTCAGCGCGACCTGATTTGCTGAAGCAAAAACAGATATTCGTGGCGTGATTTTCGGATGGATCGATTCGCTCGGTCGCCATGAACATTTCGGCGGCCAAGTCGAAGGCCTCCGCCTCCAATGCGGCGCGCGCGTATGTGAGCACGGCGTCTTTGGAGGGTTTTCCGCGAGATGTCAGCAGAGACTCATTGAACTTCTGCTTGGCCTCGAGCATTCGGGTTTCAGACGGCGTGAGCTCCCGATTTGCCAATGGGTTCATCAATCCTGTCCGCACAACCGTACCTGCGACGCTGGCCTTGATTTCGAGCAGCTTGTCATGGTTGATGGTGGCCTCAATCTTGACCTCCTCGTCAACGCTGAATCCCCGAGCGTTGGGCGCTTGAATCCGCAGCAGGCCAAGCAGTTTGGATTCGGTTCCGACGCAGATTGGCAGCTCGACTGCGGATTGCCCGGCCCTATCGATCCGCAGTCGGGTTGTGAATGGCTTTGTGGTCGGCACTTCTGCTGCGGCCGGGATGACAGTCTCGAGGTGACCGCCCCGAGTCATCACGTGGATTGCTTCCGAGGTGATGGGCCTGATCAAGTCCATGCGGAAAGCGTGAAAGCCAAGGCAGTGCAATGCCGCACCCAATGAAACATGGCTTCGAAGATCCGTCGGTACGATGGCCTGCACCTCGTCCGGCAAGTGCCTCATCACGGCGGACCGAACGATCGGACTTGCAGCGCTGCCGCCAATGAAAAGAACGGCTTCCAGCTCATCGGACGTCAGCCCCGACTTGTCCATTGCGTTGACGACCGGGGCGAAGACGTGCAAACCGTTCTGGTCGGGATCGAACCGTCCTACAAATGGCTCGAGCGCATCGGCCAATTGCGCAAGTGAAAGAGCGGGTCTCGGAAGCGAAAGTGACTGCCCACGTATCTTGAAACCCGGAATGCCGTGATCGTGAAAAGTCTCGGTACCGTGCTGTCGGATACCAGAAAGATCATTCACTCCACGATCGGTGAGCCACTCCATGGCGGCGAGCTTCAGTCGCTCAGCGGTGGGTTGTAGGCGTGGTATCAACCGTTCTTCAACATCCCTTTGCTCAGGATCAAACCCCGGAGCCGACCCAAGGAGCACGGGGAGCAGCGCGTGCTTCGCGATAGCACGATCCAGATCGTCGCCGCCCAAGGCCGTGAATCTAGAGATGGACCGGTTGCGTGAACTGATACCACGCTCGGTAATCTTCACATCGAGTATGGAGACATCGCAGGTGCCTGCACCGAAGTCATACACCAAAATGTTCGCACCGGCCCCACGCAACTGAAGCAGGAGATCTTGGCTCGCATGCTCACGGGCACTTTCGTGCAGGAAACTCAGGAAGGCTGCGTTTGGTTCATCAATCAGGCAAATCTCATCCGCCGGTAGTCCAGCGTCTTTCATATTGCGGAGCAGATCACGGCGCTGGTTGGCTTCAAAGGATGCAGGAACACTGACCGCAAACCGAAAGTCAGCAGGCAGCCCCTCCCGGGTAACGGCATCCTTGATGCCGGCGTGCAGGACCTTGAAGAATTCACGGGCTGCGTCGTTTGCGTCCTCGATGGAGACGGAATGCGCCCCCTTCGGCAAAGCGGTCTCGGGGTAAGTAGGCCCCACATCAACGCCGAGTCGCATCTTGAAGGACGAGAACACGGTCCGGCCTTCAAACAGCTCTTGTCGCATCCGGTAAGCGTCACGGCCGAAAAGGAGCTTGTCGTCTTGCCAGGCCAATACGGTGTTCACTAGATGATGAACGATGGACCCGCCCAGTTCCTCTGGCTGCCGGATCGGAAGTGTTCGTGACACCAGACGGTCTCGGTCCTCAAGACGGACAACGCTGACCACCGTAGTGGAAGTTCCAAAATCGATGCCTACGTAGGTGCGGGCTCCCAGCGCCTCTTGAACGTCGCGGCCCGGGGAAGAAGGATTGACCATCCAACCGCCAGTCCTGGCGGTTGGTTCCCCATGCACGACTTCGACTTCGTCGGGAGAGTCGCCCCTCTTTTTGGTAGCTGATCCGCTAGTCGAGGTTTCCGCGGGTTTTTTGGGTGGATCCTCTACGTCGATTACATCAGAGGGACCGGTTTGCTTCGAGGATCCTGGCGTGCTGGTATCAACGTCACTTTCGCCCGTGTCTCCATCGGCACCAGAGGCAACCTCGAGCAGCAAACGCCGATGAATGGCCTTCACCTGCCCGATCGATTCACTCGACGCGCCGACTGACTGCATGAGCCGCATGGCGGTGTCGACGTCGCGCAGTTGGTCCTCGAGATCGACGCCCCTCAGCGAGGCGTGCGCATAGCGGTTGCGAACGTCCTTCATCTCAAAGACGAGATTGCGGGTTTCTCGTCTCAGCTTTAGTTTCAGTGCAACTTCGGCCCAGTTGCGGTCAGCGATTCGAAGAAGTGCCGCCAGGTCAAAGGCCTGCAGATCGCCCTCTGCGACCCCTTGCGCTGAACGAGCCTGGGCGGGCGTGAGACAGTCGAGCACGTATCTCGCCCACCAGTCGCTGCCCCCCACGGATGGCAAAGATTTGCCAAGGAAGTCTGCGAGAGACTCCGCCAGCAGGTGCTGCAGGGTGGGCCAATCCTTCATCAATGTGCTCCTGTCATCTTGCTCGTCCGTTCTATCTCATCCGAGCAGTGCCTCAAGGTCGGACTGACCGAAGCAGAGGTGGTATTTCCAAACGCCGAATCGGCCAAGGTTGGTCACTGCGCGGCACCATCGCTCTGCGGCCGCCTTCTTGATCAGCGCATCGCCCACCTGGCCTTTTATCTCGATGATCAGCTTCTCACCTGATTCCAGTTCGACGATGAAATCGGGCAAGTACTTCTTGGCGACACCTTCCTTTCGGTAGGCGATCACCAGCCCCAGTCGGTCGTTCTTGACCCAGGCGGCTACAGACGGGTGGGATCCGAGGTACTCAGCAGCCTGGCGTTCCCAGTCGGAATCAAACACCGCCGCGTTGAGGTGACACCGCAGGACATCGTGCAGAGGCTTGCCAGTATGAAAGTCGACGTAGCGCGTGGACCGAATGGCCGACGCACCCGGCGCGAGCACAGCCGTCTCCTTACTGGCGCCACCGTCGTCAACGGTCTCCATGGCGTTGAACAACATCGCCACCGCCCGACCAAAGTGCGGGTTGATCGCCAGATCCTGCTTGGCGCCGCTCTTGACGGGCTCCACGTGCGCGTCGATGAATTGGTTGGCGGCATCCAGCATCTGTGGGAAGAGCCGATGCACCGGAATGGCCTCGCCACGATCGGCCACCCATTTTTGTGTCAACACGCGGGCCAGTTCAAAGGCCACTTGTTGGATGCGAATCCCATTTCGCCACGCCTGCAGACTGACGCGAACAGACGAACCGGGCCCATAGGCGATCAACCGACCGTCCTGTGTGGTCAACCCCTTAAGCAGCACGTCGTCAGGCACCGTGTCCGGATCGATGACTAACTCACCCACTCGGTCCCAGTCGACTTTGATTTGTATGACGCCCGGGTCCTGGTACCCCTCCACCACCGGGAATTCGATCTCGTACTCGGACCGATCAGGCTCGGCGTACACATGATTGGCAGGCGGAGATGGGGGCTGGGGTTTGCCGCCCTCCACCTTGAACGGAATCAACTCGAACGGCACGCCAAAGATCTGGGCGGTTTCTTCGGTGAAGAGGCCGGTCTGCGGATCGACCGCGTAAGACGTCCGCCGAAGAGCTCGGCCCACCACCTGCTCACAGAGGAGTTGTGACCCGAACGGGCGGAGCCCGACCACATGGGTCACGGTGGTGGCATCCCAGCCCTCGGACAGCATCGACACCGAGATGATGCAGCGCACGTTGCGCCCGGGCGGCACTTCCGGGTTGAGGGTGACCATGTCCCCCTCATCGTCCTCCAGCGCCTTGCGGTTGTGCCGCTCGACTAAAGCAGCATACTCCTCGGGTACCTTGCGGCCAGGCCATTCAGTCTTACCTATTGTCTCGAGCACGTAGCGAAGGCGCCGGGTTTCGTCCTGACTCCCTCCTGATGCGATGTCTTCGCCGATCTTGCTGTCGATCCGGATCGTCAGCTCTTGGCCTGGCTCGTTTTTGAACTCGGGAACGCCAGCACCGTACTGGGTATCGCCTTCGGCCAGCCACGCGTACATGGCACGCGCGATGGTGGTGTCCCGGCACACAATGATGAACACGGGTGGCACATCATGCCGGCGGTTGCCTTCGGCAAAATGTTTGCTCCATAGCGCGTGGGTCTCACGCCAGCTGGCCGCCAGGGTCACGATCGGCGCGGTGGCGTAGCGCATCACTTCGATCACCGTAACGGGGCCGATATGCCCATCGTTCTGAGCTTGCTTCTGAACCCACCGCCAGACGTTGAAGTAACGGGGCACCTCTTCGCCGGAGCCGTCCTCTGTGGGCAGTTGGGGCACCTTGACGAGCCCGGCTTCGATGGCCTCCAGCAGGCTGAAGTCGGAGAGGACCCAGGGAAAGGGTTTGCCCACTTCATTGCCGCTGCCCTGGATGTAGAAGGGCGTAGCGGACAGGTCGACGCACAAGCGAATGCCGTTGCCTCGTCCACCAAGGGATTTGTTGATACGGTCCAGCCCCTCGATCCAGATCGTGGCCTCGCGTGCGTTGGCGGCGGCGGTCTCGTCATCCAGCGCGTATTGGTCGGTCTCGTCCGTGACGCCTCGGCGGTAGGCGTGGTGTGCCTCGTCGTTGAGCACGAGGATGGATGAGCTGCGGCCCTTGCGGCCACCCAGTACCCGCTTCAGAAACGCCGCGTCACTTTCGAGGTACTTCGTTTCGGTGACCGTGAACGCTTTGGGAGAGCCATCCCGTTTCTTCTCAATTCCGATGATCTGAAAAGCGCCCAGCGTGGCTTGCCGCTGAATCTCGCCGGCGCTCAGGGTGGCGGTCACCTTGATGGACCGCGTGGTCTGCACCGGTGCGCCGCGTTTGACGACCTTGGCGCCTTGGCCGTTCACATCGCCCAGCTGCCGGAGCTCGAGGTTGTGCCAGTTGGTGACGAACACCTCCCCGCGCCGCAGCTCGTTCATGCGGTGCACGGGCACCAGCTCGCGGGTGCGGTAGAGGGAGAGTTCGTCGCGCTCGGGTTTGAGTTCCTGCAGGCGGTCCCGAATGGTGATGTTGGGGCAAAGAATCAGCACTGTGTCCGAGTACTCGGATGCCTGGGGGTTTGCCACCTTGTTGAGGATGGACCAGGCCGACAGCATGCCCATCACAGTGGTCTTGCCGGACCCGGTGGCCATCTTGAGAGCGTAGCGCTGAAAAGCGCGAAACCCTTGCTCTTTGGCGGAAGGCCCGGGCTCGTCCATCGGCACATCCACGCCCACGCGCAGATGGCTGGGCCCCTCCACCAGAAAGATCACCGATTCCACCGCCTCGAGCTGGGCGAAGAAGAGCGGCTGGCGGCGGTCTGAGGCTCGCCAGAGGTCAATCAGTTCACGGGTGACCTTGGTGGCCCCCACATAGCCGGTGTCTCGCCACTCCTGAACGCGCCGACGCAGCAGGTTGGCCAGATCGAGCAGGTACTCCGACCCTTTGGTTTTCTCCTCGAAGAACTCACCCTGCGACTGCGCGCGGCGGCCGCGAGCGGCACCTTCGGGCACGCGCAGGAAGTAGCTGGCCGGACGGCGGCCGGGTTGCTTTTGCGGTGCCTGCCCCTCCTGGATCAGCCAGTGCTGCTGTGGCTCATCGTAGGGTGAATTGATGATCGGGTTGGCAACCGCGTTGATCTGCGTGGACATGGGTGATCACTCCGCCACATCGAGCACGCGCATCAGCTCGTTGCCCCGCTCGTCGATCACCTTAACCGCCACACGGCGCCGCTCACCCAGTACGACGGGCTCACTCACCGTGCCGGCCAGATGCTGCCAGATGGATTCTTCAAAGGTCGCCCGCAGCGAACGCTGGAGGTTGTCCCAGGCGCTGGTTTTGGGGAAGAACACCTGGGTGGCGTAGAAGCACAGGCCGTCGTAATCGGTGTCCAGCATCCAGCACGGCACGCTCTCGCCGTTGACCGAGTCAGTGTCCATCGATTGAGGATCGAACAGGTCGAGGCCGCGCAGCTCGACTTCGTAGAGGGTCTGACCCTCAGGGCCTTTCTTGCTTGCTTTGCGCACCTTGACATCCGGCAAGCCCGTGATGGAAAAGATCTCCGAGGCACGGGTGGTCTTCAGCAGATCGGACATCGCCACATCCGGCGTGACGGCGACATAGGTGGCGGGGATGCGCAGCTTCCGGTCGTCTTCGATCATCGCCCTCGCGCCGGGCTCGATGGCAAACCCGAAGAAATAAAGACAGTCAAACTTGAGAAAGTAGGCCTCGCGGGCAGATTCGAAAACAAGCGAAGAAGAGATAGCGCCGGCAGGCGGGCCGAAGACGATAGCTAAACGCTTGTCACCTTCCTTGGCCTCAGCGTGGAGGTATTCCGTGTCGGACGTACGGCGCACGCCAGAGAGCACAAGTTCGCGGTTGCCTGGAAGACGAAGGGTCTTGGATTGGCGCAGTACCTCGGTCATTCTTTGAATATGGGTGGCAGCGTCGTCAGCAACCACATTGTTCCCATCGAAATCGCCGTTAGATATGAGTTGGACAGGTGCAACAGTGGCTTCGACGACGAATGGCCCGGCAACTCGCGTCACATTAGGCACTTCCTCTGGCCTGTCCACCAATACTTCCGTGGCAGGTTGCTCATCATTTGCGATGGACTTCAGTGTGATGTGCGGTACGAGACCGCCAATCTCCTCGCCCTTCCGGTTTTGCCTTCTTTTATAAACAAAACCAGCTTGTGGACCGGACAGCGGGGATTTCAACTCGAAGTAAGTAAAAGTAGCGGTTAGCAAACGCTGTCGGGCTAAAGCTAACGGTACCCTCGAGGTGTCCGCAGTGATCCAGCGACGCCCCCACTGCTCTGCGACGTATGCTGTTGTTCCAGAACCGCATGTTGGGTCAAGGACGAGGTCACCAGGGTCTGTGCACATTAGCATGCACCTCTGGACGGCTAGCGGGGCCGTTTGCACGACATAGACCTTCTCTGAAAAGGTACCGATGACGGTGTCTTTCCAGCCGTTATCGAGAGGCATGACAGGGAAATCATCCTGAAACCTCTTGTAAGAAAGGTTCGATGCCAATGGGTGAATGCGCCCCGCTCTAGCTAGCGCATCCATCCCGGATTTGTTGGTACTCCAGTGCCGTCCCGGCGATGGTCGCCATTTTTTCCCTACAAACTCATATTCAAAACGACCCGTGGCGGTTTCTCCTTGACCAGAAATATCAGAAGCTCGAAACC
Organism: Pseudomonadota bacterium; assembly: GCA_005804965.1. Taxonomy (GTDB): domain Bacteria; phylum Desulfobacterota; class Binatia; order Bin18; family Bin18; genus SYOC01. Next base: position 214 of record SYOC01000105.1, on the reverse strand, counting down.
TACGTCCTTCGGGCGGCTGAACAACGCCTCGCATTTCATCTTTAGTCAACCTTCGGCAGGTTCCATCTGGGAGTTCAATCACTGGGGGTAAATTCCCCGCCCCTTGGGGCGTAACGGTATTCTTGGGAGATGAGCGAATACATACACAAGAGCCACAACGTGACGGTGCTGATGTACCACTTGGTGTTTCCTGCGAAGTATCGAAGAGTGGTGT
>SYOC01000010.1 GCA_005804965.1 Pseudomonadota bacterium | reverse complement strand
TTTGAGCCTTGGCTGTGAGCGCGGCGATCACAGCGGCGACTGTGGTGACTGTCCCGATGGGCGGTGGGCTGAGACTCGCCCAGAACAGGGCTTTCTCACCAGCGAAGGCGAGGTGGCTATGGGCGTCGATAAACCCTGGAGTGAGCGTCTTCCCGGCGAGATCGACCACCCGTGTGGCGGTGGTGGCGAGAGCACGGACCTCCTCGTTGGTGCCCACCGCCTGGATAGTTTCGCCAGTGACGGCCAATGCTTGCACCACACGATTCTCTGCATCCACGGTAATGACCGTGCCGTTGATGTAGATGGCGTCAGGTGCCGCGTGCGTAGACGCCGCCACAATGAAGCTGGCAAAACCGACAACAAAACTCAAGGAAGAGAAAAGACGAGAGTTCATAACATTCCGGGTTTGAGCACTTTCAGCGGTGAGGGGGAGTGGGAAGGCCGTGGTTTCTTGAGGGGCTGGAATTTGCGGTGACAGGTAGAATGGAACGTACATTCCGTCCTACCTGCCAAAGGTGAGCCCTACATTTGTCTGTGCAATCAAGCTACGATTTTGCCTTGGCGTCGATCTCGTCGAACAGCTCCTTGGCGATGCGCAAGCCATTCACACCTACTGGCCAGCCGCCGTAGTGGGCGAGGTGGATCATAATCTCGTTGATCTTCTCGCGGGTGATGCCGACGTTCAAGGCCCCCCGTAAGTGGACTTTTAGCTCCCGTTCACGCGCGAGTACGGTGAGTGCCGCCACTGTGATGAGCGACCGCTCGCGGGTCTCTAACCCGGGTCGCCCCCACACGTCGCTGAACAGATTCTCAACGGTAATCTTGAGAAAGTCCTCCTGCATCATTCCCGGTCGGGGTTCCGAGCCGAACAGTTCCTTCATTTTCGCCGCGCCAGCTTGCCAGCGTTCTGATTCTGCCATCGTCAGTCCTCCTTAGTGGTTAATCCCTTGCGGGGTGAGAGTCGGTTGTCTAGTATCAGACCGACCGTTTGCCAGTCAAACGACAAGATGCAAAAAGACGCAAAGCCGAGAAGGTCGAGGCAGTATGAGTTTGAGCCCATCTCCTGTCCCTAACCCCCAGTCCCCAACTTCTAACCCCCAACTGCTTGGTCCTTTACACGGCATGCGTGTGATCGAGTGTGGTGGCATGGTCAGTGCGCCCTACGCTGCGAAACTCATGGCGGACCTCGGTGCCGAGGTGATTAAAATCGAGGAGCCCGGCGGTGATGAAGCCCGCCGTCGTGGTCCTTATCCTGGCGACAACCCGCATCCAGAAAAGAGCGGCACTTTTCTGTACCTCAACACGAACAAGCTCGGAGTGACGCTGAACTTGCGCACGGCGCAAGGCCGCGACGTGCTCCAGCGTCTCGTCCGTGATGCCGATGCCTTGATCCACAATTACCCGCCACCGCAGCAAGCCGACCTTGGCCTGCATTACGACACCCTGCGCCAGCTCAACCCTCGGCTGGTGATGACGTCGATTTCGCCGTTCGGCCAGACCGGGCCGAATCGTGACCTTCACATGCACGACCTCAATATGTGGGCTGCGGGAGGTATCGTATACCTGAGCGGGGCGTCGGGCCGTCCCGACCTACCGCCACTCAAAGCCTATGGCCAACAGGCTGGCTATCAAGCTGGTGTCAACGCGGCGATTGGTGCGCTCGGTGCGTTATTCGGACGCTTTACGAGTGGCAAGGGGCAGCATGTTGATATCTCCGCTCAAGAGTGCCTTGTGGCCATCATGGAGAACAACTATGTTTCCTGGCCTTATCAGCAGAGTGTTGCCTCCCGTCTCGGCTTTCGCTTGATTCCGCAAGACGTGTTGCCCTGTCGCGATGGCTACATCTATTTCCTCGCCATTGAGGATCATCAGTGGAAAGGAGCACTCGATCTGATGGGGAATCCGGAGTGGGCAGAGGCTGACATTTTCCAAGACTTTGCCACACGGTCCGGCAACTGGGATGCGCTGAAGCCTTTGCTGGAAGATTGGATGCAAGACAAGTCAGTCCAAGAGGTCTATCACGCGGCGCAGGCACGCCGCGTACCGTTCGCACCCGTGTCTACGATGGGCGAGCTGCTGCATTCTGAGCATCTCAACGCCCGGGGCTTCTTTGCCCAGATTGGGCATCCTGAAGCTGGCGAACTGCAATATCCTGGTGCGCCCTATCGGTTTTCTGCCAGTCCGTGGGCGTTGCGCCGACCGGCACCGACATTGGGTCAGCACAATGAGGAGATTTATTGTGGAAGGCTAGGGTTGACGCCGGCGGAGCTGGCGGAGTTCAGAACGGCAGGGGTGGTTTGATTTTGCAGGCAACGAGCAGAAGGAGTAGGAGGCAAGCAAAACTCTCTCGCCTCCTGTCCTTACTTCGCCCTTATTTCTTCATAAAAGCGTTGAGCGCTGCTTGCTGCTCGCCAATCGCCTTCTTGGTGGATGGGCGTTCCTGAATGTTAGCCCACCACGCTGCCAGCTTGGGGCGTCCTTCCAGAGGACCCTTCGAGCCGAACGCCGGCAGCATGTTAATCATAAAGAAGATCGTGGGAGCTAGGGCGGCATCGCCCATGCTGAAGTTCGCACCCGTGGCCCACGGGCTGCCAATCGCGCTTTCAAGCTGATCCAAGCGGCTATTCACTTCCGTCATCTTGTCGGCGATGAACTGGTCGTCCAGTTTCTGGCCGAACAGCTTGGGGAGCACCGCGCGTAGCGGCGGTTCGAGATATAAGTCGTGGAACCGCGAGCAGCCGCGCACTACAGCGCGTCCTTCCGCATCCTTTGGCAGCATCGGGTTCTGCGGGTACTTGTCTTCGAGATACTCGTTGATGACTTCGGATTCAGGGATCACCTGACCGTTGTCGAGCTGCAACGCCGGAATTTTTCCGACAGGGTTGAGCTTCTTGTAGTCTGCCGACCCCATGCCACCCGGCGGATCAGCTTTCTCGAAATCCACGCCCTTTTCATACAGAACAATACGGGTCTTGGTGGCGAAATTGCTCAGGTCCAGGTTGTACAGTTTCATAGTACCCTCCTCAGAAAAAGATTTGTGACCTTGCGACTATTCAGCAGCCAACCGACTAAGTCAAGGCGGAAATGCTTGCAGACTCCCTGCCTGTGGTGATAGTAGGGGCGCACCATGATGCACGTTGCTTTGCCGGTCTTTGCTGTCTTTGGGATGATGTGGTCAGGGCTGTTCGCTCCTGGCGTTGCACACGCGCGGGTGACGAAAATTGTCGTTGATCGCACTGAGTCGCCTACGTTTGCCGGGACGGAGTTCGGTGCCGTCGGACGCTACGAAAAGATCGTCGGACGCATGTTTGGCGAGGTTGATCCGCGTGCGCCAGAAAACGTTGGCATCGTGAATCTGGACAAAGCCCCGCTCAATGCCGCTGGGCGGGTGGAATACAGCACGGACTTCTCCATCCTGAAACCTATTGAGATGGAGAAGAGCAATCGCAAAATCTTCTATGGCGTCCTCAACCGGGGGAATAAGCTCGACCTGACGCTGATGAATACCTCCCCTAATGGTACAGGCACGAACGATCCGACCAGCGCGGAGGATGCGGGGAACGGCTTTCTCATGCGCCAGGGCTATTCTCTTGTTTGGAGCGGCTGGCAGACGCGAGGCAAAACTGGTGCCCAATGCTGTATCGACTCCAAGCCTGATCTTATGGGAGCGGTCCTGCCGATACCTTCAGCGAAAGGGCAGCCCCTCACCGGAGCGGTGCGCGATCTTTTCGTCGGTCGCCAGCAGACGAATCTGCCGAATCACCAGACCGCCACGCTGAGTTATCCGGTGGACTCGCAAGCGCCGGAACGTATGCAGGTCAGCGTACGCTCTCACGCGGAAGGCGAAGCGCCGCAGTTGATTCTCCCGTGTACAACCGGCGTAAAAGCGATCCGTTGTTGGAAGTTCATCGATGAGCAAACCGTCTTTGTGCATCCGCAATTTGAGTCGGGCTTGCTGTACGAGTTCCTCTATACCGGCAAGAACCCCACCGTGTTGGGGCTGGGATTCGCGATTACCCGCGATGTCGTGTCATTTTTGCGCTACCACACGGCGGACGAGGCTGGTACAGCGAACCCGCTGCGTCTCACTGCCGAAGCAACTGGGGTGGAGAAAGTCCTCACCTTGGGAATTTCTCAAGCCGGGCGCTATCTGCAAGAACACATTTACGGCGGGTTTAATCAGGATGAGCAGAAGCGCAAAGTGTTCGACGGCGTCATTGCTGATATCGGTGGTGCCGGGAAAACTTTTACGAACTTTGTCTTTGGACAACCTGGCCGCACCCAAGGCGCACATCAGGATTATGGTTTTCCAGAAAACTGGTTCCCCTTTGCCTATGGCATCCAAAGCGACCCGCTGACGGAGAAGAGCGATGGGGTGCTGCGCAACGGTAGGGGGAAAGTCGGTGACGGCTTCGACCCTTTCGTTATGGTGACGAACACAGCGACTGAGTATTGGCGCAAAAGCGCCTCGCTCTTGCA
>SYOC01000104.1 GCA_005804965.1 Pseudomonadota bacterium | reverse complement strand
TGGCTGTGCATATGTTTCAATCCTCTCCCGTCCCGAAGGACGGGAGCTACCCACGGAACTGCCCGCTCTTGAGGCGCACGACAACGTTTCAATCCTCTCCCGTCCCGAAGGACGGGAGCTACGATTGAATTGGTAGAGGAGGGCGAGTAGATGCACGGTTTCAATCCTCTCCCGTCCCGAAGGACGGGAGCTACGCCGCGCACAACGTATAGAGCAGCGTGATATGCGTGTTTCAATCCTCTCCCGTCCCGAAGGACGGGAGCTACGCTAACTGTCCAAACCCTTGTGGGGTCTGGGGTTTTTCCCTTCGATGCGCGGACCTAACAATGGTTAGCTGTATTGCCGAGGGCCGACGGCTCGCCCGAAAGAAAAAGTTGTGAAAAATCAAAGCCATGCGAGAAACGCGATCCTCCCAGGAAATAAGCGGTCGCTCTAGGTTCGCGCTCAAATGACGAGCGGGTCCTGAAAGTTTACCGATGGCTTGACGCCAAAGTGCCGACAAAACTGCTCTTTGGGTTCTCTTAATCGGTAGACACGTAAGGTATCCTCCTTTTCATCTATGCATTTCACAAGGTCGCGCAAGAGTTGTTCGTACTGAACTTGATAAACGAGGCACTCGAAGACTGACTTCTGCACGCGCTGGCCGAAATTTTTGCAGACTTGCGCCACTTTTCGCAGTCGCTTCTTTCCGTCGTCCTTCTCGGTGGCTACGTCGTAGGTCACTAACACTTGCATAGGCACTCCTCAACGCGCCAGAAATGGCACGTAACTCTCCAGGTCTCCACGCAGCATTCGTGCGAGTAGCCGCGCTTGGATATGTGGGATGAGTCCGACCGGGGTTTTCTGCTCCAGTACAGGATGCGTGATTTCCTCTTGCTTGCGCTTCTGATAAGCGACAATCACTTCTTTTCGCCCATCGTCGTCCAAAGAGACAGCCCCTCCGGGACGTTCGACGAAGTGTTTCGAGGTGATTTGCCGACGATTGATGAGCGTTAAAGCCAAGCGCTCAGCGATGACGGAACGCAGCTCTTCCATGAGATCTAACCCTAGGGCAGGTCGGCCTGGACGAAGCGCGTGGAGAAAGCCCATCTGCGGATCAAGCCCGACTCCTTCAGCGGCAGCAACGCAGTCCCCGAGCAGAAGGGCATACAAAAATGACAACAGCGCGTTGACTGGATCACGTGGCGGACGGCGGTTCCGTCCGTTCAATTGAAACACCGCGCGTTCTTCCCGCACCATACAACTAAAGGTTGCAAAATGGCGGCGCGCGGCCTCGCCCTCGAAACCACGCAGTTGGTCGAGATCTTCTGCCGTTTCTACTTGTCGTAAAGTATTCGCCAATGCCCGTGCAGTGTCCGCGAGTTGGGCACTATCCTGCGGATCATCCGTCTCTCGCGCCGCCCGGAGGACGATTTGCCGGACATTTTGTACTTTGCCAGCGACAATGTTGCGGGCGATAGTAAGCGTGCGGTTCGCGTCGGCTACTGCAGCATGTTGAGCTTTCCGCAATAAGACATTGCCGGAGACCGGGCCTTCGATCCGTGCCTTGAACCGTCCGTTGCGGTCGAGCAGCACCACAGAACGGCCATCGTCCGCACAGCGATGGAGGACCGCAGGACTGAGCAAAACATTACCGAAGCAGACGAGAGCACCTAGGTGATGGAGCGGTACCTGGAGCTTGGTCTCGCCTTCGACTTCGACGCGCAAGGTGTCGTGGTCAAGGCGGACGTACGCTTCAGGCGTTGTCACGTAGAGCGTGTTCAGTAATTGATGCATAGTGCCTCACCCAATCAGCCCATCAGTGGCAACGAAGAGTTCACGTCCCATCTTCTTGAGCCGCGCCTGCTCGCTTACTACCGACGGCAAACACGAGTCTTGCAAGGAGCAATTCTTGCATCGTGCATCATTGACGGCGGGTGGCAACGTGCGGCTCGTCAGCATTGCGCGGATTTCCGTGACAAATTGTTCGACTTTCTGACGGAGGGCAGCGGTAAACTCTACCTCACGGCGGCGACGCGAGCTGTGGTGAAAGATCGCACCTTTCGGAACAGCTTGACCAGTCATTTCCTCCAGACAGAGGGCTTGCCCGCAAAGCTGAAGATCATCGTGCTCCTTCTCGCGACGTGGACCATGCTTGTATTCGACCGGGTAGGGCGTATCGCCGTGAAACTCGACCACATCCGCCTTGCCAGTCAAACCGAGTCGATTGCACCAGAGCGGCAACGCCCGCTCCACACGCACGCCTTTCTCGACGCCCCCCTCTGGCTCGTCTACTTGCTGATGCAGCGCACGCCCGCGCAGCGTAAAAAGATTCTCGTCAAAGGATTGCTCTATATGAATCAGCGCACACTGACGCGGGCAGTAGCTGTAGTGCTCCAGGGCGGAGAGCATGATGAGGTCGGATTCGTCCCATTCGGTTGAAGCGGATGCACCCATGCGATTATCTCACTAATGTGGTTAACGTGACTCCGGTGGGCAGGTTCGCTTCATCGACGGAGACAGCGTAGTCACTAAAATCGCGCGGGACAGTGATGCCATCTTTCAGCTTCGGCTGGATATGTGCAAAAAGACTGTGCGCATGCGCGTTCCCCAGTTGCGAGTCGTGCTTGAACACATACAAGCCGCGCGTCGCCATCTCCCCGCGTGCGGCCGAGCGGTCGTGCTCGAACATATTGGCGAGCGCTTCCCACAACAAATTGAGATCCTCATCAGAAAAGCCGGTTTGTGCGGCCAGATGCGACGACACAAAACCATGCGCTACGTACAGACCATAAGGCACAGTGAACTTCCGGCCCATTGTCCGGTTGTCGCCCTGCTGATCCTCGGCTTCTTTTTCCGTCGTCACGGCCATGCGCGTGATTGAGTGTTCTGACGACACAATGGGATCCACCGAACGTCCGAAGGTAAGTTGGACTGGTCCGCGCACTTGACCACAATTCACACCCGTGGACATCACCGCGCCAAAGGTGCGCACATCATAGAAGTTTTTGCACATCCAGGCGCGTGCCTCGTCCACCTTATCGCCGCCTTTACGCTTTTTATCTTCGCTCTTGAGCAATTCACCGGCACCGATAGCCTCATACGCACGCTCGTGCTGCTTGTTGAGGATCGCTTTTTCTTTCACGTAAATTTCAAATGGCGGCTGTTCTGCTTTCACTATGCCGACGTAGTTGCGCACTTTGCGCTTCAAACTTACATCCGTCACCAGCCCGCGCCCGGTTTCGGCATCCACACGTGGCAGATTGCCAGCATCGGGATCGCCGTTGGGGTTGCCGTCTTTTACGTCAAACAACAACGCAAAGTCGTAGCGATTTTGAATCGTCATGATTTCTCTCCTTCAGTTGATTTGTCAGCTTTCTTGAAAAAATCCTGCCGTTGGTGGTAGTAGCCGATGGCGAAACGACCCTGGTCCGCCAGGGGTAATTGCCTGGGAAAATCGCCGAGACCGTCCATAATTTCGCCGATGCGCTTCTCCAGGTTCACTGCGCGCCCACGATTGTCCAATTTGGAAAGATGATGATTCTTGAGCTTCATCAAGATTGAGAACACCGTCACCGGCGTGCTCGACGCCGCGCCGTAGTAACGATCGCGTATGGTAGCGTTGATCCCAGGGTTGGCTTCCTCCTGGATTTTTTCCAATACGGCGAACAACCGACCCAGCCGGTAGCCGACGTTCTCATTGGCTTCGTCCAAAGACATTGCGAGTTCCTCCTTCCTTGTAGGATTGGCATAACGAGTTGCACGATTGATACAGGCTTTGATCAGCGCGGCACGCGCATACGTCACTTCGTGCTCCGCGCGAATGCGGCGCACGGCGGCGGCAAGCAGTGTTTGCGGATAGGGTAAATCCATGAGAATGCTGCGCATTAACTCGCCGCCAAGATTCGGTGGAATATTGTCCGCTTTGCCGAGCGTAGCCACGGACACCAGCAAGCGAAACAAAGACAGATACGGTGGATCACGCGGTGAGCGCTCAATGGCAAGATCGTCGAAGTGTTGGCGAATGCGCACGGCCATCTCGGCCACCGTGCCATGATGCCAGAAGCGGATAGCAATGCGTGCGGCATTGGGTGCCAGACCCAAGGCAAAGAACTTCGCTCTACCTTCGTCGTTCTCCAACAAACCGTGGTGGATGGCTTTGTAGAGGCTGGTCACCGCACGCACGTTGCGGTCGGGATCATCCTTGGTCGGCTCGCCGAAAATATCCACGACGCCAGCTTCCAATTCCGCAGGTCTGTCGGACCAGAATACGACGCTAGAATCGCCTACTTGCAGGCGCTGAGGTGAATCTCTTCGGAGCAGGTAATTGAGTGCGGTCGTGTAGCCAAACGCGGCGCGTTTGCCGACAGGTGCATTCGCACCTTGGGCTTTTCCGTAAGAGTTAAACGCATCAAGATTGAACGAAACGATGTTGGCTCCTGAGGTTTGTGCGCCCCACACGCCTTTGATCGCTGTGTGCAGCCGCTGGATTTCGTCGTCCTCTCCGGTCACCAAGCAAAACGTATCCGCGTTTTCTGCGCTTTGCTCCTTTCCGATAAATTCCCGCACTACAGACTGTTGACACACTAAATCCAGGTCGCCGCGCAAACGAAATGTCAGGTTCGGGTTCGTTTCGGCAATTTCATTCCATGCTGTGTATTGTGACAGCGTGTCGGTATCGGCGCTCCTTAAAAAGTGCAACACCGCTTGCACTGCTCTGTCGGTCCGCACCGCTGTTGGTAGGGATTCGATTTTGGCAAGAAACGCATGATGTTGTTCCGCGACGCGTCCTGCTTTCCCTTTGGTATTTAGGCCGAGCACGTATTCGGCGTTGTCCCACAACAAATTGGCGACAACACCGGAAGTTTTCTTCCCACCTTGTGGAACCAGAAAGGGACGGGACCGTTTCTTTTTTCCCTCGCCCTCACGCGTGTCTTCGATCTGCACCGGGTTCCCCAGTGAGTCGAGTTCGATGACGAAAGGAATCTCTTTCCACTCGAATCCCGGTGGTGCCATATGCGCATCTGGGTCGACGCTTTTCCGTTGGTAGTAGTCGTACAGCGCGTGCAGAATCATCCTCGTACCTCCTCGCTGTCCCAGGCTGGAACATCTACCACACCGTTGACCAAGCACGCGCGGAAAAAGCGCGGCTTGGGGTCGGCGGGATTACTATAGTCCAGGTCGTAGAGCATGTAGCCCAAGTCACGTGTCTCGGGGATCGATTGCGCTGGCGAGACTCCTGGCTCCGCCAAGGTGAAATCCGCCGCGAATTCGCGACAACCAAGATACGGTTGATTGATGCACTGGCCTTTGGCGGCCCGGCGCTCGAACATGGACATAAATTTCACCGTCGGGTTTGGTTCATTTTCCAAATCGTCCTCGTTCGCGTTCACCGCTCGTTTGCTCAGATGCGGAAAGTTCGGCTTGTGCAAGCTCGGATCACGTAGTTCGAACGACGCATGGATGCGGTACTTCACATCGCGCAGAAACAAGCCTGCACGTTGCTGGCGATCATCTTCGATATACAAGCCTAACTGACCCATGCCGGATTTCATTGCGGTTTCGACGTTCCGCGTTGAAGCCACGGAACTCACCTCATTCCGTCGTAGATTGATCCACTTGATGGGATTGAGCACTTCGATCTTGCGCACTTGCCAGCGGATGGCCGGTTTCCAAAGAATGGCTTCGAACACCGCACGCGCGGCCGAGGGCGTCATCACGTCGTAGCTTACGCGCTCGACTTTCATTTCAGGACGCGTGAAACAAGCAAAGCTGCCACTCACTTCAAGGCAATAGGCTTTCATTTTTCCTCCCTACGCGATTAAATCGCTTGGATTAGGGTTCGTTTCATCCACCAATACTCCAATATCCTTGTGATAGAGGACATCCGAAGTCTGCGCAAACATGTCGGGATAAATTTCTCGCACGTCTCCATTGCCCAGCAATTTCTGGAATTGATATTCGGGCAGCGACACCGTGTAACGCTGGAGCTTCCGCATCAGCCAACGTTCTGGGCCTTCTTTCCGTAACCGTCCGATCAACGCGGGACTATCGCCATACTGCACGAGTACACTGCGATAACCGGACTCGTCGATCAATTGAAAACGTTGCGCGGCGGTGCGAAATTGCACCTTTAACGGATCGTCACCTTGCCCATCTGGCTTGAGTAACGTGGCGATGTCGTGCTTATCTAGCGACGGAGCACGCACGTAGAAATGCTCGAAGTAACTACGGAACAAGTCGCGCGTGAGCGGAGAGGTATTCGTCCCGGTCAATAACGAGATGGTGGTTTCCGCCGCGCGCCGCAGATGACCGGGTGGGGCAGGTTTAGGTGGTACAAATACGATCACCTGGCCTCTTTCCAGTTTGCCTTCGCGGTTGCAACGCCCCGCTGCTTGTGCGATGGAGTCCAGACCCGCGAGTGCGCGGTACACGACGGGAAAATCCACATCCACGCCGGCTTCCACCAACTGCGTGCTTACGACACGCACGGCTTCGCCCGCAAGCAATCGTTGTTTGATGCCAGCGATGACACGCGAGCGATGCTCGCCGCACATCAGCGCCGACAGGTGCAACGTGCCCGTGGGCATGCGGCGATGCAGTTCACGCGCATCAGCGCGGGAGTTGACCACCACCAGCACCGAGGGGTGTTGCTGTAGCTGCTGCGCGATATCGTCCCACTCTTGCGCTTGGTGCAAGTCTGGCGGCATTGTCACGGTGACGCGCTCCAAGTTGCGATACAACTCGTCCGGGTCGTCGATGAGTTCGCGCACGCGATCGAGACCACGAATCTTGCGTTGAAAAGTGTGCAGCGTACCCAGCGCCGGTTGGGTTGCGGTCGACAACACGAACGTCACGCCGTAATGACACACCAGCAGATTCATTACATCGAGAATGGGCTCCAAGAACTCAGCTGGTAACAGTTGCGCCTCGTCCAGCACCACCACACTGTTGACGATGTTGTGCAGCTTGCGGCAGCGGCTGGTCTTAGCCGCGAATAACGACTCGAAGAATTGGACGTTGGTGGTCACAATCAATGGCGCGTCCCAATTTTCCGTCGCCAACCGGCTCTTCCCTGTCTCCTTGTCGGAGTCGAGATTGCTGTGGTGTTCGATGAGCGCGTCAGGAACGATGCCGCGAAAAATGTTCGCGGTCTGCTCAATGATGCTGGTGTACGGAATGGCGTAAATCACACGCTGCTTGCCGTGGTGCGAAGCGTGTTCGAGGGCAAAGGCAAGACTCGACAGCGTTTTCCCGCCACCGGTGGGTACCGTCAACGAAAACAGGCCCGGCGCTTCGTGCGCCTTGTCCCGACATTGGCGGAGCACCTCGGCGCGGATCCGGTTCACGGTCGTAGACGGGGCATCCGCGAATTTTTCTGCCATGTAGGAATTGAAGTGCGGCAACAACTCTTGGATTGCTGGAGCACCTGTGCGCTGCTCTGCTTTCCCTTCGTCCATGAATGCTTCGGTATCGAGAAAATCAGCGTCCACCAGACAGGAAAACAACATACGCACCCACAAAGCGAACCCCTCAGCCTTGCCACGCAACGGGCTGATCGGTTTTGGCTGTACAAGAAGTTCAGAAGGAATCGTTTGACTGAGTGTCCGTTGCAAATGGCTCTTGTCATCCAGCCGCGCCTTCAACGCAGCGCCAGCCGTTTCACTTGTGTGCCAATCCGGTAGTCCGGCGTGATGCCCAGCGATGAGGTACGCCAAGATGCGTCCATGCACCCCGAATTGCTCCACCGCATGCTGTGCTCCAGCCGTGGAGTGATCGACGCGGCCAACCGGACCTTCAAGATGCGCGTCAGGGTCGTAACCGGATACGGATTTGATGCGACGCTGGAATTCCGCGCTGTATTTCCCTAAGTCATGCCACAACCCCGCCACCTCTGCCCAGTCTCCAATACCAAAATTGTACGCGTATGCTTCGGCGCGTCGCCCAACACCTTGCAGATGCTCGCCCAAATCATGTGGAAAGAAAGACTCGCCATCTTGGCGGACATGCGCTAAGAATCGGGCGTCTTGATGAGCGTTCGCTTCCTTTACTTCGCTCGAATACACAATCGCCATAGATTCATTCCCTTTTTTAGAAAGACGAATGTAGGGTGAAAATTTTTCTATGTCAACAGAACCAAGGGGAAGATCCTGGAGTTGCCGTTCCGCCCACTTCCCGCACGAAAAGAAGCGAGGTACGTTCATTCGCAGAAAGGAGAAGAAGTAATGATTAACGAATTACGCACGTATCAATTGGTGGTGGGAGGTCTGTCGGATTATCTGGAAATCGCTCGGACGAAAATCCTGCCGGGTGTAGCGGAACATGGCTTGAAGCCAGTGGGGTTCTGGCACACTGAGATGGGGCAGTTGAATGAGGTGGTGCACCTGTGGGCCTACAACGATCTCAATGAGCGCCAAGAAAAATGGGGTAAGTGGGCACGTGATCCGCGTCGTGCGGAGATTGTCGGGAAATTACGGAGCGTGGTAGTGAGCCAAAGCAACAAGATTTTGTCGCCGACCGATTTCTCACCGATGAAGTGAAGGGTGAGGCGCAAGGGGTGAGACGGGGACCGCACTGCGTCCGAGCCTCACATTACGGGACGCTTAGTCCTTGCTCCACAGGCTGCGGATGATGCGCCAAATGATGAGAGGACTGAAGGTCTCAGGCGGATCGTCCTCCCGGGATGGGGTGACTGCTGGTTCGCGTTCGGCGTTGAGCTGTTCCCAAGCGGTTTCTCCTTCTCCCTGGTCGGTCTGCTCGGTTTGCTCGCTCTTGCCTTGTTCGTTTGCGGTGTCGGCAAATGGATCCTCGGGGAGTGTGTCTGATGAAGGGTCCGCTTCCTCGGGTTCCTGCGGCTCTTGAGTCTGTTCTTGCGCGGCGACAGGTGAAGTGGACGACGATTGCGCGACAAGCAAAGCAGCGAATAAGAGGCAGCACAATAGTGATGAAAGAAGGCGACGCATAAGTGGCGCCTTGCTTATCACACTCTGCTTGGTGCGCCAACTCGGTGCTAAGTGAGGAGAGGTGCCCCATCCATTTCTGCTTCAATGGTCGTAGTACTGCATGAGTGAACAGTGGCGGAACGCTGCATTTCATGGTACCTAGGCCACGGTTCACTTGAAGGGGAAATCCATGACTCCACTGGCCACGCTGGTACTGGGACTGCTGCTTGGACTGAAGCATGCGTTCGATTCAGATCACCTGATTGCGGTGTCAACTATTGTCGCGCGTGAACGTTCGCCGTGGCGGTCATTGTGGATTGGGCTTTTCTGGGGCATCGGCCATACTATCACGTTGTTGGCTGCTGGAGTCTTGGTGCTCGGCTTGAAGATGCAGATTCCGCCGCCGCTGGAATCCTCGTTGGAATGTGCTGTGGGTGTGATGATTGTGGGGCTAGGGCTGATGACTCTGTACGATTGGTGGCGTACGCGCTTACATGCCCATGCGCATGCGCACGAAGGGAGTGCTCACGTGCATTTTCATATGCATGCGTCCTCACCCGCACATCAGCATCCCCATCCTTTGCACCTCGGAGCGAAGCCGATGCTGATTGGTATGGTGCATGGGCTGGCTGGCAGCGCAGCGTTGATGCTGCTGGTGCTGACGACGATTCCCTCGCCGACTGTGGGCTTGTTTTATATTGGGATCTTTGGGCTTGGTTCTGTTGTTGGGATGGGAGTAGTGAGTCTCTTGCTCGGCTTTTTCTTTTCTTTGACGACTGAACGCTTTCAGCATCTTGACCAGGGCATGCGCTTGACCATTGGCTCGCTGAGCACGGCGTTTGGCTTGTGGATGATCGTCGAAATTGGTTTCATCCAAGGTCTGTTCTTGGCGTCATGAGTCGTACGATGAAGGTTGCCTATCTAGATGCCTTCTCGGGCATCAGCGGAGATATGACAGTTGGCGCGTTACTCCAGCTTGGCGTCGCCTTGGAAGATCTTCAAGGTGAGCTAGCCAAATTGCCGTTGACTGGCTACGAGCTGACGCAAAGTGTACGGCATGTCAGTGGTATCCGCGCCACGAAGTTTCATGTCGAAGTGACGGCACCACTGGTGGAACGGAGCTTTCGCGCGATTGCTCATATGCTGCGTAGCAGCGACTTACTTGCTCCTGTAAAAGAGACTGCGTTGCGCATTTTTACGCTTCTTGCTGAAGCCGAAGGACGAGTGCATGGCGTCATGCCTGGGGCCGTGCAGTTTCATGAAGTGGGTGCTGTCGATTCGATTGTTGACATTGTGGGTACGGCCTTCGGGTTGCGTGTCCTTGGCATTGAGAAAGTCTATGCGTCAGCTTTGCCCATGGGACAGGGGTTTGTGTCTTCTCGGCATGGTGTCTTACCGATTCCTGCGCCAGCGACGGTCGAGTTAATGAAAGGTGTGCAGGTGCGCTTAGAAGATGGTGGGGCCGAATTGGTGACGCCTACTGGTGCGGCAATTGTCGCGGCTTTAGCCCAACAGGGGACGCCTCCTCAGTTACATATCACTGGCGTAGGCTATGGGGCTGGTGAGCGTACTTTGCCAGATCGACCGAATTTGCTGCGGATCATGACGGGCACGCAGAGCGAGGCGGTAGGAGAGGAGAAGCTTCTTGTTTTGGAAGCAAACATTGACGACTTGAATCCTGAACTCTACGAGCACGTGATGGAGCGGCTGTTCGCGGCCGGAGCACGCGACGTGTGTTTGCTGCCGATGCAGATGAAAAAGCACCGCCCGGGGATCATGCTCTGGGTGTTAGGCGAAGTAGCGACGCGCGAGCAACTCAGCACTATCATTTTCGCCGAGACTTCAACCATCGGATTGCGGAGCTATCCGGTCTCGCGGGTGGCGTTGCGTCGCGAGCGTCGCGAGGTTGTGACTCCCTACGGAAACGTAGCAGTGAAATTCTCTTATGCTCCCGACGGCAATGTGCATGTCGCTCCGGAATATGAAGAATGCAAACAAATTGCCCAAACGCGGAACATGCCGCTTAAACTGGTCTATGAAGCGGCTTTGTTTGCTGCTCGTCACGGGTAGGATGCGGGCATCGGTGCCGACGCCCGCGTAGCTTAACTGGCGAGATCCGCCAATACTTCGACAGGATGCGTTCGTGGGCTTACTGACGCATACGATTTGATGATGACACCATTTTCATCGATGAGATAGCTAATGCGTCGCGCGTAGCCAGCTTGCACGTCGTCACAGGCACCATAGGCCACGCCGAGCGTGCGAGTCGTGTCGCAGAGTAAACGAAAGGGAAAGTCGAATTTCTTGGCAAACGCCGCATTTTCGGCGACCGAGTCAAAGCTAACGCCAAAAATCTCGACATTACGTGCTTGAAACTCTGCGATTTGGTCGCGGAACCCGCGACCTTCTGTCGTTCATCCAGGCGTATCGGCTTTCGGGTAGAACCACAAGAGAATTTTTTTACCGCGTAAGTCGCTGAGTGCCAGCGATTGGCCTTCGTGTGTCTGCACGGTGAAATCTGGGGCAGGGGTACCTATTGCCAACATAGACGGTGGCTCCTTTCGTGAGAGCACGTGTTTCAGCAATTTGACAGCGTCGAGGATTTTCATGCAATCCTACGAAAAGCGCGACAGAGCGTCTTGATTATAGGTGATGACGGCCTTTTGCTTGAGGAGGCGGGTCATTTCCGTCATGGCGTCATCTTGCTTGCGTTTGAGCAGCTGCTCTCGGACTGCCGTCTTTTGCTTTTCAAACTCTTCGGCAGTCGGGGCCGACTTTTCCTTGAGTTCTGCGACAAAAGCCGTGCCGTTCCACAAGTAAGCTTGCGGGGCGAGCGGGGCCTCTGGTTTTAACGAAAACACCGCATTTTTCAGTTCGGGAATGGAGCCGATCTTGGGAATATAGCTGCCTTGGCGAGTAAAGAGACCGGTTTCCTCTAGCGTGAGCTTTTGCTCGCTTGCCGCAGTAGCCAAGTTTTTCGCTTCCTTGGCTTTCGCAAGGATGGCCTCGGCCCTTTCTTTCGCCAACTGTTCGGCCTTTTCACCTTTGCGTTTTTTT
>SYOC01000103.1 GCA_005804965.1 Pseudomonadota bacterium | reverse complement strand
GATTATGCAGAACAGAAGCAGCTCGACGAAAAGGCTGCGTTGGAAGTCGGCATGAAAGAAAAAGCCGAGGAGTTCAAGCAAACCGGAGCCGAAATTTACCGCTAGTCGTTACCCTATGGTGCAACGATGAGCACGATGATTTCTGAAGTTTACGATGCATTGAAAGAAGCGGGGGCAAGTGAAGAAAAGGCGCGCAAGGCAGCTGAAGCGATCGCTGGTACTGAAGCCCGCTTCAGCCGTATCGAGGGCGAACTTATTGCCATGCGAGGAGAAATAAACTTGCTACGCTGGATGATTGGTTTCAACCTCGCGATGACCATGGCCATCTTGTGGAAAATCTTTTCCACGTAGCGTGCCGGAAGCATTCCCGCTCAGGTCGGATTCGATTTGCTATGGACGGATCGTGTACGACCGTGGCCCGCGATGGTCGCGGAGTTGCGGCTGAATCCAGTTGAGCCAGTCGCACAACACTGGCCGTGTCCGGCGTGGGTCGATCAGATCGTGTACGCTAAAACTTTCTGCACGGGCATAAGGCGAGCGTTGCGCGGCGAGACGGTCTTCGATTTCGCGTCGCTTGGCTTCGGGGTCGGCAGCTTCGGCAATCTCGCGCCGATACGCGACTGCTACCCCGCCCTCAATAGGTAAGGCCCCGCTTTCTGCGGAGGGCCACGCGAACACCATACCCCCAGGGCCGAAGTGCGCTGCGCCAGCCACGCCGTAGACTTTGCGTACGATGACCGACGCCCAAGGTACGGTGGATTGCATGATGGCAAATAACGTCGCGGTGCCGTGGCGAATGGTCGCTGTCTGCTCGGCTTCTGGGCCGATCATGAAGCCGGGTTCATCGACGAAACTGATGATGGGCAGGTGAAAGGTGTCGCAGAGGTCAACAAAGCGTCGGACCTTTTGCGCACCGTCGGCGGTCATCGAGCCAGCATACCAATCGGGATCGTTGGCCATGATGCCGACTGGCTGGCCATGCAACCGGGCTAAGCCGGTGATTTGTGATGGGCCGTAAAAAGGGGCGATCTCGAAGAACGAATCTCGATCTACCACGCACTCAACAATACGCCGCATGGCGTAACTGCGGCGGCGGTTGCGCGGTACGATGCTGAGCAGCGTTTGCTCTTGCCGGTTACGGTCATCCGTGCAGGGCAGCACTGGCGCAGCCTCCCACACGTTGGTTGGCAGATAGCTGAGAAAGCGACGAATCTGGACGAAAACCTCGGCTTCGTCTTCGGCCACATTATCCACCACACCGCTGTACAGATGCACATCGGGGCCGCCGAGGTCCTCTTTGGTGATGGGGCGACCAAAGGCACGCTCGACCAAGGCTGGGCCGCCGATCATGACTTGTGCGGTGTGGCGCGTCATGATCGAGAAGTGCGAAGCAACCAGACGTGCGGCGGGAAGTCCTGCCACTGGCCCTAGCGCTGCTGAGACGACAGGCACGTGGCTCATGACTCGCATGACCGACATGAAGCGTGGCGTTGCATTGACCGGAGCACCACCTTCTCCTCCGCCCGCAGTTTTTCCACTGCTGCGCGGGACACTACCGCCGCCACCTTCGAGAAATCGTACCAGCGGCATGCGAAACTGCGTGGCTAGTTCTTCTGCATAGACGCTTTTTCGCAGGCCAGCCGAAGAGGGCGAGCCACCACGGAGAGTGAAATCCTCGCCGCCGACAACGCAGGGGCGGCCATCAATTTGAGCAAACCCGAGCAGATAATTTCCTGGTGTGAAACTCTGTAGCTCGCCATGCGCGTCGGTCTCCGAGTGACCGGCGATGGGACCTTGCTCACGAAACGAGTCGGCATCGACGAGGCCAGCCATGCGCTCGCGGATGGTCAAGCGTCCCTGGGCATGGTGTCGCGCGATGGCTTCCGCTCCGCCAAGCTGCTGAGCGAGGGTGCGGCGCTGCTCGATTCCTTCGACTTCTTTCTGCCAACTCATGGCGCGACGTTCCTTTTTCTCTTCTCTAGCTCTAGGCTATCTGCCCGCTGGCAATCGGAGTACAATCCTCCCACTGCAATTCCTCGGCATGCGCACGCCGGACCTGTAGTAGAAAGATAGGGAATACCTTCATGAGTGATTTTCGCCATTCTTCTTACGTCAAAATGCAAACTTCAGATAAGTCTCAGCCCCGGCGTCTCTCTCAACATGAAGCTGCCCAGCGGTGTAGCTGGGCGCAATGTAAAACCCGAGCGACCAGCGAACACAAGAACCAAGTCTACTGCGCCAGCCATCTCCTCAAGGTCTTGCAACAACAGTGGCAAGAGTAAAGCCTGCCCGATTGCCGCACCCTCAACGTTGACCTTGGCTGACCTTGCGCCGGGTGGTGCGAAGTCGGTGAGGAGCATAAGTGGCAGGGGCGGCATTGTCCAGCGTGTTATCCGTCGGCTACGCGCAGCACCGCCGCGCCCTGAATTTGGTCGTGCCGCAAGCGTCGTAGCGCCTCGTTGGCCTGTTCCAAGGGGAATTCTTCTGTGTGAGTATGCAAGGGAATCGCTGCCGCCAGTTGTAGCAATTCTCGCCCGTCCTGCCGAGTGTTCGCGGTGACACTGCGCAGGTTGCGTTCTTGGAACAGATGGGCAGCGTAGTTCATCGTTGGCACATCGGTCATGTAAATGCCAGCCAATGCCAGGGTGCCGCCGCGATCAAGCGCGGCCAGTGCTACCGGCACTAACTCGCCCGCTGGTGCAAAAATAATAGCTGCATGCAGTTTCTCTGGCGGCGTCTCGTTGGCCTCACCCACCCACACTGCCCCCAATGCTGTGGCGAGTTGCCGGTGCCGGTCGCCGCGCGTGGCGACGTACACTTCACACCCCCAGTAGCGTGCAATCTGAATGACGATATGAGCGGAAGCTCCGAACCCGTACAGCCCCAGACGTTGGCCTGGCTGCACGTCGCTGCGGCGCAATGCGCGATAGCCGATAATGCCGGCACACAGCAACGGAGCAAGCTGCACAGAGGAGACGCTGGCAGGGAGTGGATAGACAAAATCCGCTGGTGCCGTCAGATACTCGGTATAGCCACCATGCTCGTCGTAGCCAGTGAAGCGTGGTGTGGTACACAAGTTTTCTGCGCCGCGTTGGCAGTATGCACACACTCCGCATGTAGCGTGGAGCCATGCTACACCGACACGGTCACCTTCTTTGAGAAGACCCTTGGCACCCGCTCCGAGGCGAGCAACGATCCCGACGGCTTCGTGTCCCGGCACGACTGGGCTGCGATGCGGCGGAAGGTCGCCCTCGGCGACATGGAGATCCGTCCGACATACCCCGCACACTGCAATTTTGATGAGGACTTCGCCCGCGCGTGGCTCGGGTATGGGCAAATCTGTGAATGCCAGTGCATGCGTCAGGATCGGTCCAGGGTTATGCACGATCATGGCTTTCATGGCAGTCAATTCTTTCTCTCGTGAGATGCCGTCAGCCTAGCGTTAGCGCGGCCAGCGCGAGCGCAAGAGGGCGAGTAATTCGGCGAACTGGGCATCATTCAAGTCTACGGCGTGAGTGACGTCTGGTGGCGTTGGCCACTTGGCATCGACAAATGTTTGCCCGCAGCAACTGCGCGGCGCGGCATAGCGTGGCAGTACATGAAAGTGGACCTGTTTATCGACCATCATCAGGCAAATGTAATTGATCTTGTCGTAGGCGAATGCGGCTCGCAGCGTGTTTTCTAGATCAGCCGTCACAGTCTTCAGTTCAGCGAATGCCGCTGGGGTAACATCCGCCATGCTGGTCGCATCCTCAGTACAAGCGAGCACCAGACTGCCGAGCGTCACTTGTTTCGGGCGCAAGAGCACCGCCCAATGGCGATATTCGTGCAGGAGTGTGGCTGGGTAGTTGAATTTCAGCAGGGTGTCGTGAGCCATCGCATGGGTCCTTTCTTTACGTGTCAGGGATCACGCACCACGTAACACGAAACATGCGATACGTCATGCGTGATACGTGAGATGCTGACGGCTGGCATCCGTTTACTCTTCACGTGCTCCGTTCTATGTTCTCTCTGCAACGAATGCAAACGTGAAAAAGGAGGAGACTGATTATGTGGCTCGAAGAATTCGTGTGGTTATGGGGACCAATTGCCGGCGGCGCTGGACTCTGGGGGCTCTGGAGTGTGGCTGCACTCAAGGCTGAAGTGAAAGACCTCCAACAGCGTCTTGCGCGTCTTGAAAGCCAAGACTCGACCGAGGGCAACGCGTTACGGAAGGTCGCTTAACTGCTCTCTCACTCTGAAAGGAGATTTTCATGGCAACGCAACCCGATCCGATTGCGGCGACATTCTTGGCGATGCCGACGATTACTGCCGACAGCGGTTATAACGCACGAGTGCTGGTCCCGCCCGGCACGTTGTATGATCCGCTCTTTCCCATCGCTGGCGAGGGCGATGACCTCTGGCTCAATGATGATGGTGGCGAAGAAGGCGAGGGTGGTGGCGGCTTGTATCGCGTGCAGTCGAATGGCGCGGTTACGCCGCTGGTGCCGGTCGGGAAAATTCCCCCGCCTACTGGCATTGATCGGGCACCGCGCAGTTTTGGTGCTCATGCCGGGCAGATCTTTTTCCTGGCGCAGCCGAAGAAAGGCTGGGCTGGGGCTTCGTCCAATCACATCATTCTCCGTGCTGATCCCAGCACGTGGGAAACACAACGATTCGCGGAATTACCTTCTGCCGGGACACGGAACGAAGGCGTCAGTGGCGCTGGTATTGATCTGTTGTTTGGGCCGGACGACACGGCGTTCGCCGGTCGCTTGTTTGGCGTGACGCTGCTGAACAACGCGATCTATCAGATTACGCCCGACGGGAAGGCGCAGCCGTTTGTTGTCATGGAATCCGCCCGTCCACGCCAGCCAGTTTGTTTGACCTTTGCCAAAGTCGGCGGCGAAGATCGCATGCTGGTCACGACTGCAAACGGCAATTTCTCACCGCGTCGGCAAGTCGAAGGCTTCGCGACGGTCACGCAAGTCACGCCCGATGGTAAAGTGCTGCCCGAGTTTTTGGTTGAAGGACTACACTCGCCCACCGGTATCGCTTACGCACCGGCAGGGTTTGGTGCTTATGCTGGGGATCTCTTTGTGGCGGACTTGGCGTCGATGATGCCGATGCCAGTGCCGAAAGACAAACCGCTACCGCGTAACGGGCGTATTCACCGCATTGATAAGCAGGGGCAGATTCATCCGTTCGCTCAAGGATTTGCCATGCCTATGGGTCTGCGTTTCATCGGCGACCGTATGATCGTCTGTGACGTGAATGGCGATTATATCGGTGGCGGACAAGAACTCGCCGACGGGTTTGTGGTGGAGCTCACAGCGCGAGCGTATTGAGCAGAGCTTGTAGAAAAAACGGAGGACGGCATGGGCATCAGCAAGACTATTGCACTGACACCGGAGCAGATTGACCAGACCCTGCTCAGCGAATGGAACATGCGCATTGCGACCGCAGGGCCGGGCCAGCGCATCAACCTGACGCCCATGTGGTTCGGCTGGGCCGGGGGGAAGATCTATATCCATGGGCGCGGGCAAAAAGTCATCAACTTGCGCCAGAACCCTAACTGTACCGTGCTGCTTGATCGCAACGAAAAATTCCCCGAGCTGCAAGGGATCATGATGCTAGGAACGGCGACAGTGCTCGAAGATGCAGCGGCAGAGAACGCCGACCCACATCTCCGTGAAGTACAAAAGCAGATGGGAGTGAAGTACAACGGCGGCCACGGCAAACCTGCGGTGGCTGACCCGCAGCCATTTATCGCCTCGGCGAGCGGATCGACCCGGAGATGGATCGTT